>JABEUT010000290.1 GCA_013044305.1 Bacteroidia bacterium | reverse complement strand
CCGTCGGCGTTCACAGCCATGTCGGCGTTTCCGTGGTCGGCTATGATGACAAAGGAATAGCCATGGTTCAATCCCGCCTCCACCACCTGCTTCAGGCAGCCGTCAACTGTTTCTACGGCTTTTATTATGGCCGGATATACGCCGGTATGCCCCACCATATCGGCATTGGCAAAGTTGAGGCATACAAAATCGGTTTCGCCCTTGTTAAGCTCCTCAACCAGTAGCCGCGCCACTTCCGGCGCGCTCATTTCGGGTTTAAGGTCGTAGGTGGCCACCTTGGGCGATGGAACCAGTATGCGTTTTTCCCCTTTGAATACATCTTCCCTTCCGCCCGAAAAAAAGAAAGTTACGTGAGGATATTTTTCAGTTTCGGCTATGCGCAACTGGGTTTTTCCGGCAAGAGACAGCACCTCTCCCAGCGTCATTTTCAGGTCATCTTTTATATATGCAGCCTTCACATTATGGAACTTCTCATCGTAAATCGTCATGGTAATATAGTCGAGCGGAATGGTCTTCATACCCTGTTCAGGCAAATCCTGCTGGGTAAGCACGGTGGTAATTTCGCGGCAGCGGTCGGTTCGGAAGTTGAAACATATCACCGTATCGCCTTGCTCTATACCGGGCAGAGAGACGCCCTTGTTATCGGTTATTACAACAGGCTTTATAAATTCATCGGTAACTTTATCGCGGTACGATTCAACGATAGCCGTAACGGCGTCAGGGCTTTTTTTGCCGCTGCGGTTCACCAGCAGGTCGTAGGCAAGTTTTATGCGCTCCCAGCGCTTATCCCTGTCCATGGCATAATAGCGCCCTATAACCGATGCGATCTTTGCCGGGCCGCCGGCAATGTGTTTTTCAAGGCGCTCCAAAAACATTTTACCGCTCTGCGGGTCGGTATCGCGCCCATCGGTGAAGGCATGAATATACACCTGCCGGCATTTATTTTCCGAAGCCATATCGCATAACGCCTCCAGATGCGAAATGTGGGAATGAACTCCCCCGTCGGACACAAGGCCCATCAGATGCACCGCTTTACCGTTTGCCGCCGCCTGCCGCAATGCTTCTTTCAGCACCCCGTTCTGCCGGAATTCCCCGTCCCTGATGGCTTTATTTATGCGCACCAGATCCTGATAGACCACCCTGCCTGCACCAATGTTCAGGTGGCCAACTTCCGAGTTACCCATCTGCCCATCGGGCAGTCCCACATCCTCGCCCGAAGTTTTCAGCCGCGAGTGCGGATACTTTTCATACAATCCGTTCACGAATGGCGTGCGCGCATGGGCTATGGCGTCGGCTTTCGACCCGTCTCCTATTCCCCATCCGTCGAGGATCACCAGTACTGCCTTCTTCTTTTTTTCCATATTGCTTAAATATTTTCCTGCCGGTTTGTTCCAGATTATTTACAAGGTATTGCAACCTCAAAGATACTTCCTTGCGGTATATTGTCTTTAACCGTAACGGCGCCGCCCAGTTTATTTACCAGGTAAGCCGTAAGATAGAGCCCCAGCCCCGTACCTTTATATCCTCCCGATTGGTTCAGACGGTAGAATTTCCCGAATATCTTTTCACGCTCGCCCGGCGGAACACCCATTCCCTTGTCCTTAACAGACATGATGGCCATGCCGTTTGATTTTGCAAGTTCCACTTGCACATCGCTCCCCGCAGGCGAATAGAGCAGGGCATTTTCTATCAGGTTGGCGGCTATGGACTGGAATGCCCAGAGGTCAGCGATTGACGTTATTCCGCTTTCCAGCTTTTGTTCAATGAGGCGTCCGGGGTAGGCCCGCGATACTTTGTCGATGCTATCCTTCAGCCTTGCCGACAGGTCGGTACTAACTGGATGCAAAGGCAATTCGCCGTTATCAATCCTTGCGGACAGGAGTATTTTTTCCAGCACCTGATCGAGCCGGTCGGTGTCTTCGAGCGCGTTGTTCAGAGCCGCGGCCTGCTGCTCTCCTGTAAGGTTTCTTGTCAGCAGCGTTTCGAGCTGCAGGCGCAGCGAGGCGATAGGCGACTTGAATTCGTGGGTGATTGAATGCAGGAAAGCCTTTTGCCTTGCAAGCAGCTCGCCCTCTTTGCGGAACGCCCTTTGAACCCTGTAAATGCCGATAAACATGAGCGTGAGGAAGACAGAGCCTTCGCCGCCTATCATAATCCATCGCCTCCGGAGTTCGGCAGGTTCAGTGTAAATGACCTTGGTTTGGTCCAATATCAGGTAAGCCCACCAGAAAAACTGCAGCAGTACATAAACCACCATAAGGTAGAAAGGCAGCAAAGCGCGCCTGTATGACTTACGGTTTTTCATCTGGTACAAAGGTAATCACATTTTGAGGTAAAAAATGAAGCTGCACCGATGATAGTCAATTTTCCACTATTTTTGAAACATGAAAAAGATAAAGCTCGGCTTACTGAAAGAATATAAAGTGCCGCCCGACAGGCGTGTTTCTTTTTCTCCGCCGCAATGCGCCGAAATGGTGCGCCTGTACCCGAATCTGGAAATAGTGGTGCAGCACTCCACAGAACGCTGCTACCCCGACAGCGAGTATTCTGCATTCGGCATACCGCTTACCGACGACATGGAGCCGTGCGATATACTTATGTGCATAAAGGAGGTTCCCGCCGAAAAACTCATAGCGGGAAAAAAGTATCTCTTCTTTTCGCACACGGCCAAACAACAGCCCCATAACAGGCAATTGCTGAAAGCCATACTTGCAAAAAACATAGAGCTTACCGATTACGAATACCTTACCGACCTTCACGGTTCAAGGGTTATCGGGTTCGGGCGCTATGCCGGCATCATTGGCGCTTACAACGGCATACTCGGCTACGGCAAGCGCTACAACCTTTACGACATGAAACCCGCTAACCAATGCCGCGACCGGAGCGAGCTGGAAGCGGAGCTGTCGAGGGTAAGGCTGCCAAACATTAAAATACTGCTTACCGGCGGAGGCAGGGTTGCCAACGGCGCCACCGAGGCCATGGGCCTGCTGAAAATAAGGAAGGTAACGCCATATGAATTCCTCTATTGCTCGTTCCGCGAACCCGTATATTGCCAGCTCCATTCAAAAGATATGTATATGCGCAAAGACGGTGCCGCCTGGAACACCGACGACTTTTACCACCATTCCGAAAACTATGCCTCTTCGTTTCTGCCATTTACCAAGGTATGCGACCTGCTTATTACAGCCCATTTCTGGGACGGCAAGGCGGCGCCCCTGTTCACCAAAGACCAGATGAAGCTGCCCGACTTTCACATAAGCGAGATAGCCGACATAACATGAGACATAATGGGATCGGTGCCAAGCACGCTTAAAGCAAGCACCATAAACGAACCCTTTTACGGATACAACCCTATGACGGAACACACCGACATACCGTTCAGCAAAAACGCGGTAACCATCATGGCTGTGGACAACCTGCCCTGCGAACTGCCCCGCGAAGCCTCGGAAGACTTCGGGAAAGAACTCATGGAAAGGGTAATGCCATCGCTGCTCGGCGAAGACAAGGACGGCATCATTGAAAGGGCAACCATTGCCAAAAACGGCAAACTAACCGCACGATTCGCATATCTGGAGGATTATGTTAGGGGTTAGGGGTTAGGTAAGAAAAAATAAATGTTGTAAATTTGGCGCAAACAAACCGGATATTGAAAACCCACCATCAGTTAATTAACGGAGATAGCAGGCAAATGGCTGAATTAAAAGACAATTCAGTGCATTTATCAATTACGTCGCCCCCATATTGGCAACTAAAGGATTATGGTACAGAAAACCAAATTGGGTTTCATCAAAGTTACGAAGACTATATCAACAATCTGAATTTAGTCTGGAAGGAATGTTACCGTGTACTTCATAATGGATGCAGGCTCTGTGTAAATATTGGCGACCAATTTGCCCGCTCCGTCTATTATGGACGCTATAAGGTTATACCTATCCGCGAAGAAATAATAAAGTTTTGCGAGACAATTGGTTTTGATTATATGGGAGCTATTATCTGGCAAAAAGTAACTACTTCTAATACAACCGGAGGCGGCGTTCAAATGGGCTCCTATCCATATCCTCGAAATGGAATTTTGAAACTTGACTATGAGTTTATTCTGGTCTTTAAAAAATTGGGCGAAGCGCCTAAACCCACAAAGGAACAGAAAGAACTTTCTGTGATGAGTGCCCAGGAATGGAATACATTTTTTGCAGGACACTGGAATTTTGGAGGAGCAAGACAGAACAATCACATTGCTATGTACCCGGAAGAACTTCCAAGGCGCTTAATCAAAATGTTCTCATTTGTTGGCGAAACTGTCCTCGACCCATTTGCCGGTAGCGGGACTACTT
>JABEUT010000044.1 GCA_013044305.1 Bacteroidia bacterium | reverse complement strand
CCTTAACAGGATAAGGCAGTATAATTCTATAAATTTGAAATTTGGATATTCGTTACTGGAAATTCGGAGTCCAATGGAAATTGTTGAAATATGAAAAACAAAGAAAAAAAATTTGATGCCGTTGCGTTTCAAAGAAAAAGGCGTCAGGAATTGAGTATTCTTTATTACACTGACAGGCCTGAATATGAAAGGCAACTGAAAGAAATTCGTAAAAAATACGACTTTCATGTAACGAAAAGAAAGGGCTCGAGACCTAAGCCGCTAATTCAGGAATAAAAACCTGCAAAATATGGAAGTCCGGCTATCCATATCCCCCGTTATTCATTCCACTTGGCTCGAGGCGCTAAAAGATGAGTTTGACAAGCCCTATTTTCTGCAACTTAAGCAATACCTCATTGAAGAAAGAAAGGGACATATAGTTTACCCTCCCGGCAAGCTTATTTTTTCAGCTTTCAACCATACCCCATTTTCCCGTGTTGAAGTGGTGATATTAGGTCAGGACCCATACCATGGAGCAGGACAGGCAAACGGCTTATGTTTTTCGGTAAGCGACGGGGTTCCTTTGCCTCCGTCGCTGGCAAACATTTTTAAAGAGATAAAGGAGGATATGGGCTATACCTATGAGGGTAAGGGCTGGCAGGGCAACCTCGAACGGTGGGCAGACCAGGGAGTGCTGCTCCTTAACGCGATACTGACCGTACGGGCAGGCGAGCCGGGTTCGCACCGAAACTGTGGCTGGGAAACCTTTACCGACAGCGTGATAAGGCATCTGTCGAAAGAAAAAGAAGGGCTTGTATTTCTGCTATGGGGCAAGTATGCACAAGCCAAGGAGCCGCTTATTGACGCATCGCGCCACCAGATACTTAAAGCAGCCCATCCTTCGCCTTTTTCCGCTTACAACGGCTTTTTCGGATGCAAACATTTTTCAAAAACCAATGAAATACTGAAGGCGCAAGGTAAAAAGGAAATTGACTGGAGATAAATATACATAGCGACATAAAGCATTGCAGACATGACGAAAGAATTCCGATTACTATAAGGACAGACCGAGGCACAACACGAAAAAGCCCGGCGGGCTTTTGAGTAAATCCATCATACGATGAGCGATGAGGCGAGGTAGTAACGGAGGTATGCCCGCCTGTACCGGGCAGAGTTCGGGCAGGCGAAGGTATATTGCCATAAATAATTGCATATCTTTGCAGAGGTTAAACTAAGAGCTATGAAATACTTATTTGAAATTGACGATCGCAGCAAGACAGGTAAAAATGTACTTCCTTTGCTTAAAGACCTTTCTAAAAACGGCAAAGGAATTGACTATTTATCGGAGGAGGAGGCAGAAGACCGCTTTTTATGCATGCTTATTAAGGAGGGATTAAAAAGTGGGTTGGCTTCCAAAAAGCGGGTTCTGGCAAAACTCGGCATTAGTGAAATTTGAACGAGTGATTGTAAAAAGTAGGGTTATAATTAGAACAGATTCCCAATATCAAGAAGTTGAAAGGTTTTAAAACTGCGTATCGTATCCGGAGCGGTAATTACAGAATTGGAATTGCATTGCAGAATGAAAAAGTAATTTTTGTTGCTTTCGCTCATCGAAAAGATATTTACCGGATTTTCCCCTGATTTTCTATGACTAGAGTGGGCAGATTTCCTTTCATTAATTATAACCCTGCCTAACAGGGTTTAATTTACACATCGGCTTTAAGGATTGGATGTTTTATGCAAACCACTCCCAACAGGGGCAAAGAGGTGAGGTAGCAACGGAGGTATGCTCGCCTGTACCAGGCAGAGTTCAGGCAGGCGAAGTTCTATCGCCTTATATAGTATTATTTCTCTAATTTTGTGAATCACTAAAGCTTGTTACCCGCTTTATACCAAAAATTATAGCATAATGCAAAGCCCAAAGATATAAAGCGGAGCGGTCGGCGGCTGTTACTTAATAACCGAAGCCATATTGTACTTAAAATAAATAAAAATGATTATAGCAGGAATTATTATAGGGTTGATAATAGGTGCATTGCTCGGGTTTCTGTACTTTAAATCTGCGGCAACAAAGGATAATCTGCCCAAAAATGAAGTTGAGGAGCGCTATGTACTAAAGGAATTGTACAATTCGGCTTTGAAAGACACCAATGAAGCTAAGGCCAGCCTGAACACAGCCAATGCAACAATAGGAGAACTGAAAGAGAAAACCGGATTGTTGAACGGGGAAATAAAATCACTGACCGATAAAATAGCCTTTTTCAACCAGGAAGCGGAACAACTGCATAAGCAATCTTATGAGCAGTTTAAAAACCTTGCCAATGACATACTGGAGGAAAAGACGAAAAGATTCACCGAACTGAACAAAGAAAAAATGGATGCCATTTTAAAACCTTTGGCTGACAAGGTTGTGGAGTTCAAAGAAAAAGTGGAAAAGCAGTCCAGTGAAACCCTGACGCTGAAGGGTGAAATCAAGAGCCTTGTTGAGATGAGCAAAAAGATGAACGAAGACACCGTTAATCTTACCAAGGCGTTGAAGGGCGACAGCAAGGTTCAGGGAGATTGGGGCGAAAGAATACTGGTAGACCTGCTCGAGGGGTCGGGCTTGCGCAGGAATGAACAATACACGGTGCAGGAAACAGTAACCGCCGAGAACGGAAAGACACTTCGAACCGACGTTGTCATTTCATTTCCCGACAGCCGGAAAGTAATCATTGACTCGAAGGTTTCCCTTACGGCTTATACGAGATACGTAAATGCACAGGCTCCCGAGTCGGAACAGGATGCCCTGAAAGAGCACATCGCCTCTATAAAAAGCCATATTGACGAAATAAACCAGAAAAACTACCAGCGTTATTTCCCGTCACTCGACTTCGTTATCATGTTCGTTCCCATCGAATATTCCCTTTTCGCGGCGTTGAAGCAAAATCCTGAACTGTGGGAGTACGCCTATAAGAAAGGTGTTCTGCTTATTGGCCCTACCAATCTTTTAGCTGTATTGAAACTAATACAGGACCTGTGGAAAAAAGAGCAACAGAACAAAAATGCAATGGATATAGCGAATAGAGGTAAATTATTGTATGAAAAATTTGTTGGGTTTGTCGAGAATTTTATGCAGATAGATACTGCACTGGATAAGGCAAAGAATAGCTATGATAAGGCATTCGACCAATTGAAAGCAGGAAAAGGAAATCTGATAGAACAAGCCAATAAACTAAAGGAATTGGGAGTGAAACCTCAAAAGGATTTTCCCTCGAGCCTATTACCGGAACCGGAAAATAGTAACGGCGAGATTCAAAATCCTGACAGGTTAACTAAATCCTCAACTTAATACTATTCTTGCTTTACTTCCATTTTGCTTCATACTTGTACAAAATATTTATTTGTTTAAGTAAGCAATAAGGCCTTTTGCATTTTTGATTTTTTTGGTTTTGCCATTTTTTGCATCTTCCATTGCTTTCAGGGTTTCAGCATTAGGCTTTTCATATACTTTTACAAAAGGCAATGTTTTAACATACTCCAAAAAAAGTAATGCCTGTTTATTATGGGTATCTATAGTTATGTAAGTCATAAAGAATCAGTTTAAATGTAAAGATAAGCTATTTCCCCTTAAATAGTTTCGGAGAAAACCTACAATACTTTTTGATAACTTCCCCTATTGGCTCTCAATTATAAACTAGTCGAGCAAAACTTTTTGCTTCCTTCTTCAAATATTTGGTTCTATGTTCTTTCTCAACCAAACCTTAGCGCGCTTTCCAGCTCGGCGCTTAGCACCGGCAGCCTTCTTCTGTCGGCAAGGAAGCTGTTGAGTGCAAGCAAATCCTTATAGATGTAGTGCTTTTGCAAGGCGCCGTGTAAATAGTCCTTTCCGGTGCTGCCGCCCGTGCCTGTTCTTGCCCCAATCATCCGGTGTACCATGTTCACATGGCGGAAGCGCCAGGTGGAAAGCTGTTCATCGGTTTCAAGGAGGTTGTTTAATAACAGGAAGGGCAGGTGCAGCAAGGGGTAGTGCCTGTATAATAAGATAAACAGGGCAGACCTTTTGGCTTTATTGCTGAATGCCGCATCGCCCGCGCCCGAAATTATTTCTTTCAGTCCGGCGGCATTTTGCTTTTCGCCCTCCGCCAGGCCTTGTTCGTAAATATGCCGATAGTCGTTCCAGAAGGGATGGATGCCCTTAACAAGAGGGGCAACGCTTTTATAATTCTTCCAATAGGCTTCATTATCAAAAACCGGGAAGCGTTCCAGCCAGCTATTCACAAGTTCCAGCAATGTTTTCGACGATTCAACAGTCTTTATCATTTTCACCTGTTCATCGCGCAGCTGCGAAATGTAGTATTGCTGCCCGTAACGCTCCTCGAATTTCAGTCCCAGCTTAGCCTCCACAATTTTGAACTGCCAGCTTTGAAAGCCGGAGGCAGGGCGAAGGTAATCCCTGAAGTCGAGGAAATCCATGGGAGTCATGGTTTCAAGTACGTCAATCTTGTTCACAAGCATTTTCAGTATCACCACTATCCTGTTCAGGCGGTGAACCACCACTTGCAGGTCCGATGACTTGTCGTTCACTTCCGGCTTGGTCATGATGCCGGCAATGGAATCTATTTCAAAAATGATTTGCTTGAACCAAAGCTCATACGACTGGTGTATGATGATAAAGAGCATTTCATCATGCGCGTTCACGCCATGCTTCAGCGACTCCATTTCCTGGGCATGCAGGATCTTGTCCAGTTGAAGATAGTCGCTATAATTTACTTCTTTGCTCATGCTTGTACTTTGCGTTACGGCCTGTTCTACCATCCTCTTACAATAATCTCTCCGATAAAAGCTGCGGCAAGGGCAAGAAGAAGGTTAAGTTGGCCGATAATTCTTGCAAGTTTAACAAATTTTCTGCTGTCCGTTCCTTGCGCCATTTCTCTGATGGCCTGCGGGCCGGCGAAAAAATCGTGATAAAAACTGATTGCCGCTATAATAGCAAAAATTGAAATTTTGTACAAAAAGAGCCTGCCGTAGGGCGAACTAAGGCAGTACTGTAAGCTTATTCCGCGGTAATAGGCGTTGAACAGGCCGGTGATTAGCAGGAGCAACAAAGTAGCCCAGCCGACGGTACGTAACCGGATGCCCACGTTGTTCAGCAATTCGCGCCTGTTCGCATTGTTCTTAATGGCAGGCATGAGCACCAGCACCAGAAACAACATACCCCCTATCCAGAGCGTGGCGCATATTATATGCAGGTACACCGATGCTAAATAAACAGCATGCATAATCAGGTAAATTTAGGTTTTTCCCTCCAACCCGTTCCGGCTTTTTTTGGTTGTGGGTCAGTTTGAAATTAATTTAATGGATGCAATAATATCTGGTAACTACTTACTTTGTCAGACAAGTGTAGTAAGGGTTTGCGGGGAAAAGCCCTGTTAATTAAAGATAATATCGAATGCAACAAAAGGCATGACAAACGGAATAGATTTTTTTAAGATGTTATAATAGTCCGGAACCTGTATCAGTATGTATTTTTACGATTATATCT
>JABEUT010000289.1 GCA_013044305.1 Bacteroidia bacterium | reverse complement strand
TGGCGGATATAGCTCCCACCGTGTTAAAACTTATGGGACTTAAAAAACCTGCCGAAATGACTGGGAATTCGTTAGTTGATAGTTAATCGTGATATTATCGAGAAGATGCTTTTACTCGTTCGTAGCTTATAATTCATAATTCATAACTCATCATTAATTTTTGTGCTTTCCAACAAAACCAAATACGCCATAAAAGCCCTTGTGGCGCTTGCAGGCAACAACGGCAAGCCGATGGTAATATCCGATATTGCCGGTAAGGAGCACATACCCAAAAAATTTCTTGAAGCCATATTGCTCGACCTGAAAAAGCAGGGCATACTCGGCAGCAAATCGGGAGCAGGAGGCGGATACCATTTGATAAGGAAACCGGGCGAGGTGGCGCTTACCACCGTTTTAAGAACCATGGGCGGGCCCATAGCCCTGCTGCCCTGCGTAAGCCTCAATTACTATGAGCGCTGCACCGACTGCGATGATGAGCAGCTGTGCAGCCTCCGCTCCGTGGTGATGAAGGTAAGGGATGCGAGCCTCGCCATATTCGCGGATACCACACTGAAAGATATGGTGCGCATGGAAAAGAAACTAAGAGAGAAAAAGGCAGCAGGCAGGAAGGCAAGATGAAAGGCGGGCAGTTTAAACTGCGCCGATCGTTTAAGCCTGCGGTAATGTCAAGCAACGGAATCATCAAACATAAAATTTTTTAGCCGCATGTGTTACAGCACCGAAGCCGATATGGACCAGAAGCAAATTGAAAAGATGTGGAACAGGGAGTTTAAAAATGAGTTCAGCTGGCGCCCCTCTCCGGTGCTCAACGGCTTTACCCACTCCGAATTGCCTGTTTCCACAATGGGGCTGCCCGGCGAAATAATACTGATGAATTGGGGGCTGGTTCCTTTCTGGGTGCAGGATGCAGGGCTTGCCTCCATAATGAAGAACAGAACCCTTAACGCCAAAGGCGAAACCGTGTTTAAGCTGGCTTCGTACCGCGTTCCAATAATAAAGCGTAGGTGCATCATCTATGTTTCGGGGTATTATGAATGGCAGCATATTCAGATACCGGGAGCAAAAAAAGTTGAAAAAAAGAGGTACCTTATCAAGCTGAAAGACGAACCTGTGTTTGGCCTGGGAGGCATATATGACGAATGGACAGACAAGGAGACAGGAGAAATGTATACCGGATTTTCCGTAATTACGGTGGAGGCAAATGAATTAATGGCCGAGATACATAACAGTAAAAAAAGGATGCCCCTGATCTTCGGGAGTCAGGCTGTGGCGAACGAATGGCTGACCCCGCTTACCAGAGGCCAGATTGAGAAAAGTATTGTGCAACTGCCATCGGACAGGATGTATGCCGAAGCCGTGTAAGCTTTACTGCCGTTGCGGAGACGCGCGGTAAAACTGTGTTTTTTAATTATTGCATCACTCCTTCTACCATTACCTTGTCTATCAGGTTGCTGCCGAAAGAGTAGGGGAGCAGGTTATAATTTGACAATGGCTTGGTGATGAACAGGCTTGCTTTTTTACCTGCCGTTATGGAGCCGTGGCTTGCGCCAAGTCCCATGGCATAAGCGGCGTTAATGGTTGCAGCGTTTATGGCCTCTTCCGGAAGCATCTTTAATTTAACGCAGGCAAGGGATATAACGAAGGGCATATTGCCCGAAGGAGAGGACCCCGGATTATAATCTGTTGCAAGGGCAAGCGGCAAGCCTGCATCAATCATTTTGCGCGCAGGCGGATAAGGCAGGTTTAGAAAAAAGGCCGTGGACGGTAGAAGGGTGGGCATGGTGCCTGAATTACGAAGCGCCTCTATTTCATTATCGCCCGTGTATTCCAGATGGTCAACCGACAGGGCTTTGTTTTTAACTCCAACCTGAATGCCACCCGAACAGGCGAGTTCGTTGGCGTGGATTTTGGGCGGCAAACCGTATTTTAAGGCAGCTTGCAATATGGCCTGTGTTTCATCGGGAGTAAAAAAGCCCTTGTCGCAAAACACATCGCAATAGTCGGCAAGCTTTTCTACGGCTATTACGGGCAGCATATTGTTTATGATAAGGTCAATATAACCTTGGCGGTTCTGTTTGTACGCGGCCGGAATGGCGTGGGCGCCGAGGAAGGTGGCTTTGATGGTAAGAGGCGAATGTTCCTTGAGTCGTTTTATTACCCGCAGCATTTTCAGTTCTGCTTCTACAGAAAGTCCGTAGCCGCTTTTTATTTCTACGGCACCTGTTCCGTAAAGCGTTATTTCCTGCAAACGGCTTAATGCACCCTGAAATAATTCGTCTTCGGAGGTTTTATTCAGTTTTTCCGCCGAATGGAGGATGCCACCGCCTTTTTTTGCTATCTCCTCATAGCTTAATCCGCCAATGCGATCTATGAATTCGTTCTCACGGGTGCCGGCAAACACGAGGTGGGTATGCGGGTCGCACCATGCAGGAAACACCAGCCTGCCGCCGGCATCAATCACCTGATCGTAATGGGCTGCGGATGGGGCGTCGTGCATTTCGCCAAACCCCGAGATAAGTCCATTGTCGGCG
>JABEUT010000288.1 GCA_013044305.1 Bacteroidia bacterium | reverse complement strand
GGATAGACGGAGGCTGGGAATACAGCGGATAGATAAACGGAAGCAAAAATAGAAAACATGATGGTTAACCATATTAAAAGAAGGGATTTCCTGTCGTGGCTGGCACTACCTTTAGCAGCTGCGGAACGCTTTGAAATAAGCAGTATGATTTCGGATAAAAAGAGGGCTCCCGACATCACATTGAAGACAATACCTGTGTGCATCTTTAAAAGCTATTGATTTTGTAAAGCTAAGATATAATTTTTAAATAACCTGAATACAGGAGGGAAGCTAATTAGCAGGAATGCAGGCACCTGTCGAGGTTTTCTTCTAACCGTCAAGCATATATATTGTAAAAACACTACAGCCACTGTTTGAATTTTTTAATGAACCACATTTTTACCACCTGTGTAAGCAAACAATATCCCAAAAGTATGGCCAGCAATATGGGGAAATATGACAAAGGCAGCCTTGTAAACTTAAATGTTTCGGCAAACGGCGAAAAGGGCAGGTAGATGCCTATGAGCATAATGATGGAAGTCATCAAAACTACAGCAGGGGCAGCGGTGCTCTGTATAAATGGTATCCTCCGCGTACGTATCATGTGTACTATAAGGGTTTGGGAAAGCAACCCTTCTACAAACCAACCGCTTTGGAAAATACTTTGCATGGAGGGATTCGTGGCCTTGTACACAAAATACATAACGGCAAAGGTTACATAGTCGAAAATGGAGCTGATGGGTCCGATATAGAACATGAATTTGGCGATGCCTCCTGCCTCCCATTTTCTTGGCTTTACAATATATTCCGGGTCCATTGAATCCCATGGCAGCGAAACCTGCGATATATCATATAAAAGATTTTGGGTTAGCACCTGTATAGGAAGCAGAGGCAAGAAGGAAAACAGGGCGCTTGCGCCCAGCATACTGAACATATTGCCAAAATTGCTGCTCGCAGCCATCTTCAGATATTTAATTATGTTGCCAAACGTACGCCTTCCGTATATAACGCCTTTGCGGAGTACCATAAGGTCTTTTTCGAGAAGAATGATATCGGCGCTTTCCTTTGCAATGTCCACTGCCGTATCCACCGATATGCCCACATCCGCATCGCGCAGGGCACCGGCGTCATTTATACCGTCTCCGAGAAAACCAACGGTATGACCTTTTGACTGCAGAACTTTTATTACCCTGCTTTTTTGCATGGGCGACAGCTTGGCGTATATGTTTGTACTCTCAAGGCGGTCGAGCAATTCAGCGTCATTCAGGTTTTCTATCTCATTGCCCAGCAGAACATCGGTTACGGCTATCCCTACATCCCTGCAAATTTTTTTGGTAACTATCTCATTGTCTCCCGTAAGTACTTTTAGTTCTATACCGAAACGCTGCAATGCCTTGATTGAAGGCTTAGCCGATGGCTTTGCCGGATCAAGAAACCCGATGAGCCCGGTAAGTATCATATTATTCTCATCCTGCACGGAATAGGTAAGAGGGCGGTTTGCCTCACATTCTTTTATTGCAACAATAAGAACTCGCAAGCCATCTTCATTCATTTTACGGGTCATATCAAGCACCTTGGCCTTCAGGGCAGCATCCATCGGGATAACCGTATCATTTTCGGCATGAAGCGTAAGGTTCTCGCCCGGATCAAAAACGTGCGTGCAAATATCTATCATCTCTTCCACAGCTCCTTTGCATATCAGGAGTTGTTTACCACCCGTTTGTTCGAGAATTACGGACAGGCGGCGGCGGTTGGAGTCAAAAGGGATTTCATCTATTTTTTTAAACTGCCCGAATTTCTCCAGTATCTTCTTTACCTCGGCGTGTTCGAGCACTGCCGTATCGAGCAGGCTCCTTAGCCCTGTCTGGTAATTGGAATTGAGGTAAGCCCACTTCAGTACCTCATCATCTTCCACTCCTTCTACGTTCAGGTGGCGTTCCAGCACAATCTTATCAAGGGTCAATGTACCTGTTTTATCGGTACAGAGTACGTCCATGGCGCCTATATTCTGTATGGCATTCAGGCGCTTTACAATTACTTTGCGCTTGCTCATGTTTACGGCGCCTTTGGCAAGGTTGGCAGTAACCACCATGGGCAGCATTTCAGGGGTTAACCCAACAGCTACGGCAATGGCGAAAAGAAGGGCTTCGGTCCAGTTGTGCTTGGTAAGACCGTTAATAACAAATACAAGTGGCACCATTACCAGCATAAATTTTATCAGCAGCCATGCCACGCTGTTCACCCCTTTGTCAAAGCTTGTTTCCGGACGTTTTCCGGTCAGGCTTTTGCTGATTGAGCCGAATAGGGTGTTTTTGCCGGTGGTAATTACTATGGCCGAGGCAGTTCCGCTTACCACGTTGGTACCCATAAAGCATATATTTTCAAATTCGAGGGGTGATCTGGCTTTTACATTATCTACCGCATGTTCCTTCTTTTCGACCGGCAGGGCTTCGCCTGTGAGTATGCTTTGACTTACGAACAAGTCTTTGGAATAGATAATACGGCAATCGCCCGGAATCATATCGCCTGCCGAAAGAAATACCAGATCGCCGGGCACGAGTTGTTTAATGTCGATTTCCTTTTTCCCTTCCAGATGCCTCATGACAGTAGCGGTGGTTCTTACCATGCTTTTAAGCTGTTCTGCCGCCTTGTTGCTCCTGAATTCCTGCCAAAAACGTATAATTGTGCTTAGCAGCACCATGGCCAGTACAAGAACGGTAGTGGAATAATCCCTTTCCTGCAGCGTGGGAGCCATTACCACATCCGTTATGAATGAAATGGATGCTATTACCGCCAGTATTCCGTTGAACGGGGTTAAAAATGCAAGCAGGAACTGCATTATCCAAGACGGAGCTTTTTCAGTAGCCACCTCGTTTGGCCCGAATTTCTCCTTTTTCTCCTTCACTTTTTCTTGTGTCAGCCCGCTTTCCGAGGTTTCCAGATTAGAAAAAAGCACATCGTTTGCAGCCTTTGCTGCATCCCGCAGCATTGCCAGAATCTGCGCATCAAATGCGTTTTGTTGAGTTCCGCGAGTAACAAAAGGGAACTTTATTTTACTTTCTTTTTCTGCCGTTTCCATAAAAAAATGATTTAGGCATTACAATTCTTAGTTATCAGCCATTGAAAAGGGAAGACAATAAACCGCGCCGACAGGCAATAACAAATTTTCGCCGGATTAACACTCCCGGCGCAAGCCGTTAAAAACCTATGTAAGATGTTTCTTTGCATCTTCAAGTTGCCGTTTTTCTTTTCGCCTGATGCCGACAACTTAAGAGCCGCCTGACAAATCAGAAGGAAAGGTGAACTATTATTTTACTGACAGGCCCGCCGTCCATTTAAAAGCGTGTTTTGGTTGATGCAAAGGTAAATCATTTTAGTTACGGCACCGACAGAGTAAAATATTTTGTTACTTGCCACGGTTTTGTTAAGAACCAGGTTCCCGAGAAAATCCTAACCGATGGCGGCCTTTATTTCTGTTTTGCTGTTTCCCCGGGTTTTGCCATGAGCACTTTCATGAGCAAGCCGAGACAGCCAAGCAGCAGGATAAGAGATCCAGCCAGGGAGATTTTTTCCCCTATAGCGTATTGTTCCGGTTCGAATTTGAATTCAACTTTGTGACTGCCCGCCGGAATAAGCATTGCTCTTAACACATAGTTTGCCCTTATGTATGGCGAAGGGGTTTTGCTATCGTCGATATAGGCATTCCAGCCGTCTTTGTAATATATCTCTGAAAATACGGCAAGTTGTTCCGCACCTGCCCGGGTATTATAAATAAGGTCGTTGGGCTCGTATGAAACGAGCTTAATGGCTGCAGTAGAATCACGCTGGATATGAGTTCCGGTTAGATAGGATGCAAAACTGCGATCAACAATGGCAGTTTGCGCCGGGTTGAAGCGATAGAGGCTTACAAATTCGGAATCGGCATTAGGAACTAATTCAAAATTATCCACAAACCATGCATTGCCCAAGGCACCAAAATTACGCACGGCCTGTGTCTGTCCGTCACGTGTTTGACGTATCAGGTATTTAGCATTAAGCATATTTACAACCGACATATTAATTTCCGGAAGCGGGGTACCCCTGTTTATTTCGTCCAGTGTTTGGACTATCTGTGTCAGCAGGTCATCGTAACGCTTCATTTTTACTCCGCTGTAACCACCGAGTGATTTATGAAAATAGGAGGTGCGGCTGTCCTGATCGGGGCGTATGGTTGTGTTAAACACACGGTAATCGAGGGAGGTATCCTGCATGATCTGCAGATCGGCCTGATCGGGCTGAAATGGCTCTTTTACAGCCCTTCTGCTTTCCCAAAACCTTTTGTCGTCGTTCAGGTAGGCCTTATCTGTTGTCCACAGGTCGCATACGATAAGAAAAACAAGCACACCTGTAAACCAGTTGCCCGTTATCAGTTTTTTATTATATACCCAGATCAACCCTGCGCCGAGAAGAATAAAAATAGTAGTTCGCATGGCATCGGAAGTGAATATTTGCTTTCGTGCTTTTTCCACATAAGGCATCAGTTCCCCCACATATTGCTGCACCTGCTGTACAGAAACACCCGGATTGCCCTGCCTGATTTCCTGCACTAGCTGCTCATCTTCATTGTGTTTATGGAAATCGGAGAATGCCCCCGGTGCCAGATAGCAAAGAATGGCAATGCCACCTGTTAATATAAAGGCTGTGAAGTATATTTTTTTGCCG
>JABEUT010000287.1 GCA_013044305.1 Bacteroidia bacterium | reverse complement strand
GCTATCTATTTTAATTCTTTTCAAATAGTGTGCCAAAGAGGAGTAATGGCATATTTTGCTTTGTAAACAGATGTTTTTAATGACGGCTTTTAAGGGAAAGTGCTATACTGCCCACATTGCCAATCATTTTCCCAGCAAAATTTTGAGTTTTTGAATGGCGGCCTGGTTCTCGGGCGATGTTACAGACGTCCGCACCTGTTTCTTTTCCTGATCGGTCAAGTGCCAGTTCAATGATATATCGTTGTTGCCCTCATTATTGAGCTGCAGGCAAATAACATCAACTTTGCCTTTATACCAGTTGCCCAGATAGTCGGTGAGCATATCTTCCTTGTAATTTTCAATCTGGAACAGAGTGCCGTAAAACTGATTAACCGGAAATGAAAAGCTTTGGATAATGTCTTTCGGGGCGTTGTTGCTGATTTTTGCCTTCTTGTACTGGTCTCTTATCTGAACGATTATGATTCGGCTCGTATTTGCTTCGAGCCAGTTTTGGAATGTGTTAATAAACTTAATGCTTTCTTCCAGTCCGAAGTTGTCAAGCAAGCCCGCATCCATTACCTCTATTGGCGGGTCGCTCGGTAGGTTAACTATAGGGGTAATGTAAGGGAAGGAGGCATTCATGCGCAAAGCGCTTGTAAAAAGCAAATTATCGGCATCCTGTTTATGAAACAGGTTGGTGAATTCTACCTCCTGCGGTATGGGGCTGAAGGTAAGGTTTGGGCTGACACTAAAATTGGTCATAAACGAACAGCCCTGGGGCGAAATGAGCAACTTGCGCCCGTCATTGACAATGGTGGGGGTTATAAACATCATGGGTATTGAATCGGTAGCTTCAGGGATTTGATAATCTCTAAGGCGCTTATTGAATACGTTGCCCGTATTTTCGTCAAGTTTTTCTTCAAAAGCGTATCCTCTGTCCTTTACATACGTGTATTTGCCATCGTGGTATTTTTGGAACCTGATGGCCAGATCGTTGGTGGCAATGGTGAATACGATGGGGTTAAGCATGTCGTCGGAAATGTTCTTTACATACTTGTCGTTATACAGGTTTGTTACCTTTCCTTCTTCCTTTTCCAGATACAGTTCCCTGAAATAGGCGGCCCCTATAATACCGCCCGATGAGCCTGTAATCAGTTCGGTGTGTTTTATCAGGCTGCCATGAATGCAGCTGTCAATGAACTTCAGGGAATAAAATGTCCACATGGCCGAACGCAATCCTCCGCCGCTTGTGTTAATAAGCACAATAGGTGGTTTAACTGTTGTGTCGGTTATGCCGCCGGCAGGGGTGGTTGAGGCCTTTTTCTTCCATTTTTCAAGAATGGTTATCATGTTTCCTTTATCGCTCCGGAGCAGCGCCGAGTCGTGCATCACCTTACTGAAATAGTTATAGGAATATGGTGCAGGAGCACATTTGTAATTAATGCCGAAGGCTTTGCCCGAAAGGAATGAAAAGTGGTATTCTGAAATATAGTTAATAAGCAGCAGCAATGAAAGGCTGAACACTGTAGTCCAGCCTCGGAACCATGTATGGATGGCGCTAAGGAGCATAATAAAAATGGCGAACAGAAGGAATGTGCTTGCACCGGCCGGTAGCATGAAGATGGGGTTGTCGCGGAACAAGCCGAGCAAAAGCAGGGTGATGATGGCAACAATTTCAAACACGGCTCCGGTCTGGTGGTTTTGCCTGAAAATGCGTTCCAGCATCTTATTGTCATAATGCTCATAGCCCCTCGCAAGCCTTAGCTTAAGGCCTGTTCCAAAATAGGTTTCCACGTGCCACATCCTGTCGGCATAAGATATGGGATCTGTTTTATCAACCCCCCGCCACTCCATTCCGTAGCCAAGTTGTATTTTCTCCTTCTTGTGCTGTACTTTTGATACCCTTGAAGGGCCTATGCCTATCACCCTGAAAGCACCTTTTTCAAAAAAATAGAAATAGACGATGGTAATTGAAATAAAGGATGCCACCCCGGTGAGAAATCCGGTTAAATGCAGCAGTATGAGCGATGGCGGGGCTCCGTCGTAGGTGCGGAAATGAATGATGGAGATGATATAGGTGACAAGAAATGCAAGAGGTATAATAAAGTTGTTGATGGCGAAAATGAAAAATGGGCGGTTAAGTGTGGCTAAAAATGGAAATCTGAAACTGTTGATAATATATAACGATATGTTGTATGCCACCATGAATCCGCCGCAGGAGAAGCCAAGTATGAAATAAGAACGGATGCCCACGTGGTTGAGGTATTCGGGGTACAAGAAAAGATAGGGCGCCCCGTATTTTGTTGCGAGTGTGCGGGTAACGAAACCGAAGAAAATTATCCAGATGAAGATAAAGGCGAGATTTTCCTTAAAGGTCATCATCAGCAGTTGCAGGGGATAGAAATAGAACGCCCTGCGCAACCCCTGACGTTTTCTAAAATATATTTTCATAAATCCGCCTCAAATAATCATTATTGCAATTATAGTGATTCAGGAATGCAAACATACATTAAGTTATACGTTCATTTAAAAGAAAGGGTGCAAAATGATTTGCCAATGTCAAATTTTGGCAGTGAGTCGGTTTGAAACATAAACCCTGTAAGTGTTGAAGAATAGTAGTCCTGACTGTAAACGTCAGGCTTAAATATTAATATCCTAATCCTACGGATTAAAATAACCCAACAGCAAACTGACCCGCTACCCAAATTTTGTCTATGTTTGTTTATTGAATAAATCCTTTTAACTATGAGAATAAGAAAATATTTAGTTAAAACAATCATAATATTGGCCGTAGGCCTTGCCCAAACTGCAATGGCGCAAGACAGCGCTAATAAAGTTGTTAGTACAGCAAATACCACGCAGGTAACGGTTTCTTCCGGCAGCCCCCTGGACTCTGTCAGGGCGGCGCAGGATAAGCTGAATGCCATAAGGGATGCCCAGATGAGTAAGGAACGAACCGTAATCTATATACTGACGGTTTTACTGATTCTTGCTATTGTTGCCGCCTTAATGCTTTATAGCCGCCACAAGGCTGTCCGTAATCAGCTTAAAAAGCTGGAGGAGAAGCATAAGCAATAAGCTTATGGCTTTTAACCTCACCTTGCGGGGCAGGATTGTATTATGCCATAGTGTTGTTTTAAAGTAAACCACCATATTGGGTGCATGCAGGTACACATTTTGGATTGTTTCGGAATTTAAATCCCCGGCAATCTAATTCTTGCTATTCAGCCAAAAAAAATATCCCCTGTATTCAAGAGTCTGCCTGTAATAAATGCCGAATGGAGATTTTAGTTTCGACAGGTGATACCGTATAAGTATAATGACATATAAATAACTTATAATCAATAATTTAAATATACATATATAATGTATTAGATTAAGCTTTGTTTATCTTAAAATTCAATGTTTATATAGCAAATGTCTGTTCATATAAGGAATAGCTAAAGTAAGGCAATTGCAAACTTTACAATATCCTAAACACAATTAAAAAATGGTAACGAACATTTATCTTTGCCGCAAAATCAGAGAATGGAGGACAAAGGACAGCAAGTAGTACAAAATTTTTTAGGGGTTCGCAACAGTTTGCCCGAAAAAGTGAAACTGGTGGTGGTCTCTAAACATGAGCCTGTTGAGGTGATTAAACTGGTTTATGAGGCAGGGCAGCGCATCTTCGGCGAAAACAGGGTTCAGGAGCTTATGGATAAGAAAGACCGGTTGCCGGCGGATATTCAGTGGCATTTTATTGGCAACCTGCAAAGCAATAAGGTTAAATATATAGCGCCTTTCATATCGCTTATCCAGTCTGCGGGCAATGACGGGCTGCTTGACGAAATAAGCAGGCAGGCAAAGAAAAACAACCGGAACATAGATTGCCTTTTGGAAGTGCACATAGCAAGCGAAGTAACCAAACATGGGTACAGCCCGGAAGCGGCAGATGAATTGCTGACGCGTTTGACTGC
>JABEUT010000286.1 GCA_013044305.1 Bacteroidia bacterium | reverse complement strand
TTTTTGATGACTGTATTTTATACATTTTATTAAAAGCTGAATGTTGAGATTAATGAATTTGTTCTTTTATTTTTATCCTTGCATCTGCCACCCATATTCCATCGTCAAAAGCCAGTATGGGGTTTATGTCCATTTCCTCTATCTGCGGAAAATCGCTTACAAGCTGGGATATGCGCTGAATAAGTTCAATTACTTTGGCTTTATCTATTCCTTTTTCACCCCGCACCCCGTCGAGCAGCTTTGCCATCCTTACGGCGCTTAACATCTCTGTGGCTTCAATTTCGGTTACCGGTGACAGCTTAAAGGTTATATCTTTGAGTACTTCCACATAAATGCCCCCTATTCCGAACATGATCAGATGCCCCAGCCCTTTCTTTGCGCTTGCCCCGGCAATAAGTTCTTTTCCGCCAGGTATAAATTTTTGCACCAGGAATTTCAAGGCCACATGATCGGTATGTCCAATTTTTCTGTTCATGTTCTCCACTGCAATTCTTACCTCGTTCTCATTTTGCAGGTTAAGTACAACACCGCCTGCATCGCTTTTATGAATCAGGGTAGAAGCTTCGGCTTTTACCACCACCGGAAACCCAATACTGCGGGCAATCGAAGCTGCTTCGGCAGCGTTTTGCGCCACGCCCCAAGGCGCCAGGGGTATGCGGTAATATGAAAGGAGGTTGTAAACCTCATGGGCTGTAAGGAATCTTCCCGAAACGGGCGCCAGCAAGGCATTCGCCTTAGCCCTGTCTATATCACTGAATTTTTTGGGCTCGCCTATATTTCGGGTCTGCAGCTTACTAAACTTATATAAAGCTCCGAGCGCCTTTGCAGCTGTTGTGGGAAAGGCGTAACAGGGCACGCCGCCTTCATTAAGTATTTTAGCCGTAGTGCGGTAGCGTTCCATGCTCATGTTGGTCATAAAATTGCATACCACCGGTTTACGTTTCATTTTGCTTACCTCTACAATTTGCCTTGCAACTTCATCAGTATCGGTAAATGGGGCGGTTACAAAATTTATTAGTATGGAGTCTATCTCATCCTGCTCCATCATAACATCCAGAGCGCCCCTGAATTGAGTACCGCCTCCCGTTGCCACCACATCCACAGGATTTCCGAGGCTGGCTTCAGGCAGTTGCGTACTCTTAAGTTTGTTTCTTGCGCTTTCCGGCAGAGGCATTACCTGCAACCCTTCGCTCACCAGTTCGTCGGTGGCTATTACAGCCGGACCGCCTGTGTTGGTAATAATACCCACCCTGTTGCCTTTCGGTATGGGCTGCGTAGCAAATGCCATGGATGCCTGGCACATTTCTTCCTCATTGCGAAAAGCAAGTATACCCAGCTTTTCGAAAATAAGTTCGGTGCTAATATCCACGCCTGCAAGCGAACCGGTATGCGAGGCTGCCGCTTTGGCGCCCTGCTCTGTCCTGCCTGCCTTCATGGCGAGTATGGGTTTCTTCTTCGCCACTGTCCTCGCCGCCTCCATAAATTCTTTCGGGTTCGAAAAACCTTCGGTGTAGAGAAGAATGGCTTTTGTAAGTTCATCGTCGCCATAATAACTGATTACTTCCGGCAACGAAATATCTGCTGCATTGCCGTTGGAAGCATACAGGCGCATGCCTATTCCCAAATCGAAAATACTTTGCATGATTACCGCACCAACGCCCCCGCTTAATGCAGCTATTGAAATGTAGCCGGGATCAGGGAATGTAAAAGTAAAATCGCAATAAGCCCTGATCTTGGGATCAGTATTAATGATTCCCTGACAGTTCGGACCGAATATTCTTACACCGTATTTTTTCGCATTGTCAAGAAATGCCTTTTGCAGCGCCATTCCTTCCTCCCCCATTTCACTGAAACCGGCCGAATTGATGATAACCGCCTTTATCCCTCTTTTGCCGCAATCTTCAATAATCTGCGGTACAAATTTGCCCGGTATTATCACATGGGCGAGGTCTATCTCACCTTCCACATCAAAAATACTTGGGTAGGCCTTTAAACCCCTTATCTGGCTTTCTTTAGGATTGATAGGATATATCTTGCCCGTATAACCGTAATGAAGGAGGTTTTTAATTATCACATTCCCGATTGAGAGTTCTTTAGCAGATGCACCGATAACCGCAATTGCCCTTGGTTTGAACAAGGGGTCGAGTTCATGTATTTTACTTTTGGTTAATATCTCCGTTTGCTTTTCCATGGGCATGTGTTTTCAGTTATTTTACATAAACCGTTTCCTGCTTTTCAAGCAGCTTCAGATGCCTGTATCCGCCCCACAAAGCCGCTCCGATGGCTCCGGCATAAATGGCATCGGGGTGGGTTTTAATTTGAAATTTCTTTCCCGTTTCCGCCAGTTGTTCCTCTATTGCCTGTATCATACCCTGGTTGAGCGACATACCGCCTGTAAACATAATGGGCGACTCGGCTTTGAGTGAACTTAACAACTTGATGATCCTTCCGGCTATGGAGATATGTATTCCCTTAATGATGTTGGGGGTAGTTATCCCGCGCGACACCATGTTGATTACGTCGGTTTCAGCAAGCACAGCGCATATCCCCGAGGATACCTCCGGGTTGTCTGCTTTCATAGAAACCTCGCCCACCTCCTCAATTGACAAGCCAAGATAGCGCGATATATTTTCCACAAACTGCCCCGAACCCGAAGCGCATTGCCCCGTCATTTTATAGTCCAGCACCCGCGAGTCGGGCGAAATGCGTATTGCACGTACGTATAAAGCGCCCAGGTCAACCACCGTTCTTGCACCGGGAAATAAAAAGTTGGCGCCCCTCGAATGGGTTGTCATTCCGTAAAAGTGCCCCCGTTTTCGTTTTACCATGTCTCCTTCGCCTGTGGATGCCAGGTAGGCTATGTCGTCGTATTTCAGATTATTTTTGGCAAGCATCACGCCTATCATTTCATCGCTTAACTGCGAGGGGTCGCGCTTCCTGATCTTTTCTGTATGCGTGTATATTATTTCAGGATGCTCCGAATAGTTTGCCAACGCCAATTTTATATAATTGGTGCCTACGTCGATACCGGCTGTAAAAATGTTGTTTTTCATTTCAATTTGTTTTTCGTTTCCTTTCCGTTTGCGGGAATCCTATGTGATAGAATTACTTTTTTGGTGTAGCGTACATTGCGCTGCGCCAGATACCTGATTATATAATCGAAATGCCCCTGATCTTCCCCTATCTGCTCCGGTGCAAAAACACCTTTTGCGCTAAAATTATTTTCCAGAATGAGTGAAGCCACGGCTGTACATGTGTATCCTGTGGTCCTTGCCATGGACGAAGTGCCGGTTTTGGAATCATACCGGTCACATAGATTATATACTACTTCCTTGTTATCGCCTTCAAGGGTTACACGCATTACTGTAATATCCTGCTCCCCTTTATCAAATTTCCATTTCGGGAATAGCAATGCGCTTACCAGATGCAGTGGTATCACCTTGTTCCCGTCAACAGTAACGGCCTTTTTCCCGAACAATCCGGTTTGACGGAACACCTTCATAATTGCGGCATGGCCGGGATAGCGCAAAGTTTTTTCCTTCATCTCCGGCACTCCCTTAAGAGTAGTGGCAAGGGTCCTCAATCCGTCAGTGGCAAAGGCTTCAAGCTGTCCTATCTCATCAAATTCCACATTTTCAATTTCATCCAACACATCTTTTACCACAGCTTTCCCGTTTTCAATGAATCGTGCCGGACGCGTGTACTCCTCTATCACATCGGCTGGCGAAAAGGGCGCCTTATACTCAAACGGGGCCTCGCGTTTTACAGGCAGTCCGCCAACCAGGCATTCGTATTTTTTTATTTTCATCAGCTTGCTGTGGTATCCTGCAAATATGTTGCACATACCCGGCGCCACCCCGCAGTCCACCACAACCGTTACCTTCATTTTACGCGCCAGGCTGTCGAGTTCAAACGGGTTTTCACTAAAGAATGATATATCGGCAGCATTTTTGCCGCTTTCAATTACCGTTTTAAGCGTCTCGAACCCCATAAAACCGGGCACCGCAATCACGGCGAGATCGAATGGTTTCAACAGTTTCTGTAATCGAGCTTTGTCTGAAAAGTCGCATTGTATAGTCTTTACTCCGCTGCCTTGTGGCAAGGACCCGAGGTTGTCCTTGCTTATGTCGGCGCAGGTAACGTTATGATTTGCGGCAAGGTCAACGGCCATCGTTTTACCGATTAAGCCAGCCCCGAGAACAATCACTTTTTTCATTTGGAAGAAGATTAGTTGGTTGTAGATTCCCTGATTTTTTTTGCTGTAGGTAAATCTACGTTAATATTTCTTCTTGCAAACATGGCGCCTCCCAAAGCCCCCATGAATATAGAGTCGGTATGGATATTCATTACGATATTGTTGCCGTAATTGTCCTTTACCAATTGGGTTAGATACTTGATAACAGCAGGGTTTCTTGCAACTCCGCCCGTAAACGTAAACTCGTTGAACACCCCGCCCGACCGTGCTATAAGCGACATGGCACGCATAATTATTGCTTTATGCAGCCCGCCCAGTATATCGGCGCGTTTTTCGCCCAGATTGGTCAGCTCGCGCAACTCGGCTCCTGCAAAAACTGTGCAGGTGGAACAAATATTCACTTCCTTTTCGGCTTTCATGGCCAGCGGCCCGAGTTCATTTAGCGATATGCTCATTTCATCGGCTATATAGCCCAGGTACCTGCCGCAGCCTGCCGCGCAGCGGTCGTTCATCTGAAAACTGGTTACAAGGCCGTACTTATCTACCTGAATGGCTTTGGTATCCTGTCCGCCAATGTCGAGCACCGTGCGCGTATTGGGGAAGACCGCATGCGCCCCGAAGGCATGGCAGAGAATTTCAGAGCGGATGCATTCCGACGGAAAAGGCAGCAGCGCCCTGCCATAGCCGGTTCCCGTCATGTTGGTAATATTGAATTCAAGGTCTACCACCTCGTCTATATGTTTTCGCAGGGTATCGGAAACCTTGTCGAAGTTTCCTTTAAGCAGGTTCATCTCGGCGTCAAAGTTCACGCTTACCTCCGGTGCCGTATCGGGCAGGTCGCGGTATTTCTGCCGCAGCTCGTCCATAGCTTTGTAAACCAGCTCGCGGAAGTTGAACTCAATTTTCTGGTTCTCGGCGGGGCTTATACTTTTGTCCCAAACAGTCATTAGTGGTTCAAATAGATGCAGATCAAGCTTGGCGACCTCCTCATTGTACTTTTCGGCTACTATATCTCTGAAAAACTGGTTTTTGGCGCCCAGGTTATTGTACAGGTAATCATGTTTTATTTTTGGCTTGAAGGCTTTGCGTATGTTGCGCAGGTGGGTGAGCATCTCCTCCTGCTTTTCGGGTTCTTT
Organism: Bacteroidia bacterium; assembly: GCA_013044305.1. GTDB lineage: Bacteria > Bacteroidota > Bacteroidia > JABEUT01 > JABEUT01 > JABEUT01. Next base: position 4,001 of record JABEUT010000286.1, on the reverse strand, counting down.
GAAAAATGATTTGCAGGTTTTCACCAGTTCCTCGCCAAGCCTGTCGAGCCGCACCCTGAATTGTTCATATTGAAACACGCTTTCCAGATCAGATATGTACTTTCTGTATTCGGGCTTTGCAAGCGCTTCCTGTTTCAGGTTGTTCTTAAGGATTGAAAAACGGGCATTATAAATTGCTTCATCCTTCGCTATGTCGGCCGCTACCGCATAATTGGCGCGGGTATTGGTTATTCCCCTGCCGGTTATTTCGTCCTTTTCGTTAATAATAACCGCTTTTGAAGTGGTTGAGCCTAAATCTATGCCTAAATAATATTTGTTCATTGTAATTGGAGTGATTATATTAGCGGTTTGTTGCTTCTTTATTCACTGTTTCCGGCAGCGTTTTAAATTTCTGTAAGAATGGCCTTTCGTTGTTCAAGCATCTGAAAGTAGGATTCGAGCCGGTTCTTGATGTTGGCATAAGAAAAATAACGCGGGTCAACCAGATCGCTTTCAATAAAGCCAACCGGCACGCTGCACCTTTGTTCTATTTCGCGCATAATCATTAGCTGTCCTGCCGAAAAAGAGTTGCAGCTTTTTATCGAGTTGATCAAAAAACCATCGGCCTTGTATTCCTTAACATATCCTTCGAGCATGCTTACCCTCTGGGGCAGGTTCATATTGGTATAGCAGCCCATGCAATACTTTGAGAGGCTTTCCAGCGGTTCATCCGGATTATGCCGGAAACCCATATCGTACACGCCGCCCACTTTGGTGTATGACGATGCTACAATAACGGCTCCCATGTCGTAGAATATTTTCCAGAACTCGCGGAAGTTTGTCCAGTTGGGCGGCCCTTCCACCACCAGCCTGAACTTCTGTTCCTTTATTTCACCTTCGGGCGTTACTGGCCCCAGACCTAGTTTCATGCGCTGCTGCACCTCGCTCCACAACTCTGTATAGTATTCCACTGCATCGGCAGTACCGCGGAAAGCTGTAAAAATAGGGCCTATATAATATACCCCTGCAAAGTATGCATCAATTGGCGTAGGCACATTTTTTGCGCTTTCAAGTATCTTAACCAGCAGGTCTTCGGCTTCCGCCGATCTTTTCAGCATGGTCTTCAGCCTTGCTTCGTCATATTTCTTACCCGAAACCTGTTCCATTTTCGGAATCACCTCCTCGCGGAGCTGCCTGACCATATAAGAGAGCTGCTCCGGCGCAATTTTACCGTCTTCCTGGTAAGGCGTGTGCAGCATTGCAACAGGCACGCCCGGGTACATTTTTTCGAGGTTTTCGAACCATTTTAAAAAGGTAAAGCAGCCCGTATAACTCAATAGCAGCAGGTCGGGCGGAGGCAGTTTTTCGCCTGTGGGCCCTATGTTTCCGTTCAGCATCATGCCTATATCACATTTCACATAGGTGCAAACATCTTCGGAGTACCCTATTTTTTCGGCGTCCTTTATATAGGATCCCGATTTCTTGCGCATTCCGTTCTGCAGTGCGTTTATTTCCGGGTACACTGGAACCATGTCGAAGGACAGGATGAGCTCCGTAAGGTTGCCTGGCACAAAGGTATATACCACTTTTCTGCCTAATTCCCTGGCCTGGGAGAGTTCATGGAACTGTTTTGCAAGCATGTTTTTTTGAATAATCATGCTGTTTTCCTTAATTGCCTCTTTTGCTTTCTCCATTGATTTATTTATTGTAATTATTCAAAACTGAATTCATGTCAGACCCAAAGCTTTATTGAATCGGAAAAGGTACCCGCCTGTTCTTTGATTACCTTAAATTGTCCGGTGCTTTCATGGTACTGGAAGTTAATATGAGGTATGCCGGCCTCGTCGCATTCCTTCTGCATCTGCGGACGGTCCAGCAGGGCCGGGTCGCAAAAGCTTGCAGCCGAAAATATCACACCGTCGGCCTTTCTTCTTTTAACAAGCTGCGCCAGTCTTTTTCCCTTCGGATTGCCAATATCGTAGTAGAATGATGCGAAGTCGCTTTGGGTAATATAGGCGGCAGTAAGCGCTCCGAGCGGATCGGCGGTAGCATCGTCCACGGCGCTTTTTATAAAACGCGAACCCAACATAAAGTCGTCGTCGACAATATAACAGCCCGCCATTTCTATTGACTTTATTAAACCAATAGGCGGCTGTTCGCAGAAGGAACCTGTAACCACCACGCGTATATTGTCCATGGGGTTACCGCGTTCCTTTGAAATAATCTGCACCACGCGTTCCAGCATTTCGTTGTGCCGCTCTACGGGTATAACCAGCCCGGCGCGGAGAATATGATAGGTATCAACCGCCGAAAGCCTCCACGGGTATTCCTGCCTGATATTATAAATGGTTTCTATCAATTCCCGGTTCCTGTTGTACAACGCTATGGCTTTATTCAGCTTATCGGTAGTAACCTGGGCACCGTTTATTTTAACCATATCGTCTATCAGCTTTTGCATCTCCTCGCGGTAAAAGGTGCCTCCTGTGAGCGGGTCAAAATTTTGCGGGTAATCGAAATACCTCTGGAACGAACCCTTTTTCGACAGCTTGAACATACCCGACAGATTTCTAATGCAGTCGCAGATGGCAGGAAAAATAAAACCATCAAAGCCATCGAGATTGTCATCGAGCGCCATTTCAATTACCCCGCGCGGAAGGTGGCATATGTAGGATTGATAATAGGCGTCGCCCTTTATAATCTGCTTTCTGTCGCCGGCCCCCATAATCCCTACGGGCAACCCGCCTGCGGCATGAATAATCTCACGGGGTACATAAACCGGAAGATAGCCGGTAAGTATCCTGCCCGCCTTCTCCGCCTTCCATTTTCTTGCAGCCGTAAAATGCAGGTCGAAGGCTAAATCTTCGCACTCCTTAAGTATATTTATTAGTTCAGACATGGCTTTTTGTTTAAATTACCGGTAAACAATCTATTGCCCGACAACGGTAAGTAAATTCACTTTTTTCTGTTATTTTTTTCACTGATACAAAAGAATTGAGAATTGAGCTGAAATAATATGATAACCGTCATACTTTATGGTTTTAAGGAGGAATACTTTAGTGGCAGGATACAAGTGAATTACCAGGACTATAAAACCAAGGCCATGAACCGTAAGACAGCTATTGTAACAGGCGCCGCCAAAGGCATAGGATACGCAGTAGCCAAAAAGTTGGCTGCTGATAACTTTGAGGTTTACGCTGTGGATACCGATGAGGAAAGCGGACGTAAGATCCATTCGGAAACCATACGGTTTGTGAATGCCGATATATGCGCCGAAAAGGACGTTGAAGAAATTTTCAGAATGATTGCCCCTATAGATGTGCTTGTGAACAATGCTGGCATTGTGCGCGACAATATGATTTGGAATATGCCCGTGAACGATTTTGACGCCGTTATGAACGTAAACCTCAAAGGCACCTGGCTTATGTGCCGCGCGGCGGCCATAAATTTCAAAAGGCAGGGCAGCGGACGCATCGTTAATATTGCATCGCGTGCATGGCTCGGCAACAGAGGGCAAAGTAACTATTCGGCATCAAAAGCGGGTATCGTAGGACTTACCCGCGTGCTTGCTCTTGAACTGGGCAAATATAATGTGACGGTAAATGCCGTTGCCCCCGGCTTGATTGACACCCCGCTTACCCGGGCACTGAAACCCGAAGTGCTGGAAAAACTTATAGAAGCACAGCCTACCCGCACCATGGGACAGCCTGAAGATGTGGCAAACCTGGTTGCGTTCCTCGCCTCGGAAACCACCCGCTTTATTACCGGACAAACCATTTATGTGGATGGAGGCAAAAGCATAGGAGCAGGCTTGTAGTAATTTCTTCTTGAATATATTCAGACAGACGGGAATGGAACCAATTCAAGCCTTGTCTGTAAATTTACCGCAGTAAGCTGACTGTATTATATTACAGCCGGCATTTCGGCCAGAGAATGACCTGCTCATCGTGCAAAAAAACATTGCTTTTTTATTACTTTGAAACCTGCCTCGCTAAATTACGTATCATTTACCCCTAAGGTTATTT
>JABEUT010000285.1 GCA_013044305.1 Bacteroidia bacterium | reverse complement strand
CGTTTTTTTTGACGGCAACCACCGGAAAGAGGCTACATTAGGTTATTTTAAAAGCTTTTTGCCAAAGGTTGGCGACAATACCGTTTTTATATTCGATGACATACGCTGGAGCCGCGGCATGTATGAGGCTTGGATGAAAATTATAAAAGATGACAGAACAACAGTAACCATCGATCTGTTTAACTTCGGCATGGTTTTTTTCCGCCGGCAGCAGGCGAAGCAGCATTTTGTTGTTAAATTCTAATCATTGCCTACCCTACTCCAATTTAAGGCTTGGTGAAGGCTTTGCGTTGTCCAGCCCGCCGGATTTTGAGAATGGCTTGCTTCTTAAAACGTACCAGCCCGTAATGGTAATTGCTGCAACAATGAGCGCCAGAAGCAAAATATTCTGAATAATACCCAGGTTGTCTATTGCAATATTCCAGTAGGGTGCCACCATCCAGCCGATGGCAACGAGGCCTCCGCTCCAGGTGAGCGCCGAAAAAGTGACTATGGTGACAAATTTTTTAGGCCGTATACGGAGGATGCCCGCCGCCACCGATACATATCCGCGCAAGAATGGGGTTAGTCTTCCTATAAAGATTCCAAAGGTTCCACGGCGATGCACATAGCGTTTCAACCTGTCTATTGTACCGGCTTTTACCGGAAACCATTTCGGCTTATGGCTGAAAAGCCAGTTTCCAAAAAAGTAAAAGGAGAAAAACAGCAGGCATGTGCCGCTTACATCTGCAAGAATTACGGTAACAATAACTTTTACGAGCGACAGGGAACCGAAATAAGACAGATATCCGCCGAACATCAGTACAAGTTCATTGGTAACGGGATTCGGAATGCCTATTTCCTGCAAAAAAACGAGTAAAAAAATGGCAAGATAGCCGTAGTGCGAAACGAATATGGCGACATCGTTCAATTTGTCCATTCAGGTTTTATTTATTGAATATATACCGCAGTATCGTCCATGTTCATAATTAAATGCTCTTTACCTTCAAACGCGATGCCTGTTTTGCAGAAGACTCCGGGTACAGCTGTTTAACATTGCCGCCTTTGTTGATTAATCCGTATATATTCCTTACAATATATTCACCCGATTTTTTCACCCAGTCAGAGTAGCTTGTGTTGTCGGAATTAAAATTGTCAATATAATCCAAAAATTTACTTATCTCGAATTTTTTTCCAAACATACATAGGTTTGTCCTCAAGGCGTCCTGTGAGTTACAGAACTGTTCGTAATGCCCTTCTACAGGAATCAGAAACACAGGCTTGCCCATGAACATAGCTTCGTTAACTGTTTCAAAGCCAGAGGTGGTCACCACTCCTTTCGAGTTTGCCATTAAGGATAAGAATTTTTGATCATTTAACCGGTGAAAGGTCAGGTTGGCATCGAACTGTTCAGATTCCGGCATATCCTTCTTATCAGTAAAGCAATGAATTTCGGTATCAGGGTTCTTCCGGTGCCATGCTATTATTTCTTCACAGTAACCACTGTTGAGAAGATAGACCAACAAATAATTATCGTTACTTGTAGGATAGTTCAGCACTTCTTTGCGCAACAGCGGCGGCACAATATATATTGATCTCCTCAAATCGTCTTCAAAAGGATAGAATGACAATGCCAGTCTTTTTTTTGAACCGAATGAGGTAAGCCAGGTATAAAATTTCAGGCTTGCGCTGGAAACCGCGTATCCCTTGGGCATTTTATAATCTGAATGAAGAAACATATAGTGGTGGGCAACCGAAACAATCGGTACAGACGATTTGTAAAACATTGAATAAAAGCCGCACAGGGGCTCAAAAAAATTCACAATGATATCCGGTTTGTGTTCTTTTACTTTTTGATGAATTACCCTTAGGCTTTTGAAGTATTGGGGCAGCCAAATGGCGCTTTTCAATGATGTGGCGAAAGGCTTGACTTTCTTATTCTTTTTATCCAAAGCCATATTGGGGCTGTGAACAGTGCTTATCCTTACCTTCATTTTTTCGGCATAAAACGATGGGATTTCCCTGTGGTCGCTCTTGCCTATTATAACCTCGCAAACCTCCATTCCAACGCTTTCCAAAACCTGCTTCATGGAGATTGATTGCGTCATGTGCCCGCGACCTTCTCCCTGAACGAGAAACAGACATTTCTTATTTTCCAGATTCATTTGTATTAAGCTCTATAGATAGATTTCATTTGATGCCTTCGTAAAAAAGACGAACAAAGATAGTAAATGGTTCGGTATGAATTTGCTATTAACCGTTATATAACACAAAAATTTAATAGGGTTAACATTGCTGTTTTCATGACTTTTGTCAGCTTTTTATATTTCCTTAACTAAAATGATTTGGGCTTTATCCTGGAATAGTCCGTGAATATATTCTTGCCTTTTTTGTTACTAAAAATGATAGCAAATTCCCGTGCCCAGTGACAGAAAATAGGGGTAAGTACGGATAGGTAAGCTGTTGTTGGCAGATGAGAATTCAGCCTGTATTTCCGGCTCGGCAAAAAGCGATACTCCTTTCCCGAGGAGGTATGAAGCCGAAACTCCAAAAGTGGAACCATAAACAAAGGTATTTATGCCTTCGGTATTTTGAATTGCTACTGTTCCATCTTGCAATCCGGTATTTTGCCATGATATTACACTTCCGTCATTCACCGACATTGATAATACAATACCGCCTATAATGCTTAGCCTGAATTTAACGCCCGAGTAAACGTAATATCCTAACTGTAAAGGAATGCATAAATAACTCCGGTTGGATGACCCTTTAACCTTTATACTGTCGCCGAGGTTCGGGTTTCCTCCCGAATATGGAATATGCACGATACCCGAACTAGTCAGGATTGAATAACCGGTTGTGCCATTATCCTGCTGTTTTGCGGTCAGCACTGTCTGCCGGATATCAAATGTATAGGAATTGTAATATAAGCCTGTACGTAACAGCCATCTTTTCGAAATGTCGAATCCTGCCCGGATACCTGCGTTACAAGCAAACTCATAATTTTCTCTTGCCTTAATGGCAGCCGGACTGGAGCTTTCATCCATTGTTGATTCGTTTTCCTCGCTTTTCAAAAAATTATTTGCCGAAGCCGGGGCAAAGAACGCCCCCAGGCTAAACCTGTGAAGGAAGCTTGTGCCGGGTTTTGGAAGCGCCGCAGTAGCCGTAAAGGGAGCCGAGTCTGCAATAGCAGGTTTAACACCCTGCACATTTGTTGCAACCTTATCGGGATGTTCAATATTATTAGCATTATCCACGGATGCCGTTGAGTAACTCGACGCAGATTTGACATCCTGGTTCTTCACCAATGTATTATCCGAATATTGAGATGCCGGCCGGTTCGGAATATCGGAACTTGCGTCACGGTTGGCTGTTATATTTTCATTCATCGTTGAGGACATTTCTCCAACTGTTTCTTTGTTTGCAGCATGAATATTAGCTTTGGCAACAGGCTTGCTTCCGGACAATGCAAAGGCTTTTACGGCTTTTACAATCAATGGAGCGGGGCCCGCAGTAACTAAATCACTTTTCCCAGAGGCGGTGGATAATTGTGCGTTTGATGTATTCGCCCGGGCCATGGCCTTTTGGTTTAATGCAATTACTTCATCCGAAGGGCCGGCACGGCTGCTGTAATCATGCAGTAATTTTGTTTGGGACGCCCTCATTTCGGATAATTCTGTTTCAATTCTATTAAATCTTGAATTGGTAAAATAATCGTGCAAAAGAATTATCATAATCAATGCACCAAGAGTCATAGCAACGGTTTTCCAAACACGAATCCTGCGTCCGGCGCGGCTCTTTTCCCTATCTATAATGCCATTAAGTGCAGAATACCAAAACTTCTCCGAAGGCTCTATTTCGAGTGAACCGAGCGCTTTGCGGAAAATTTCCTTTTCCGGATCACTATTTTGCAAGTGCTCTTTCATTTGGTTCGTAATTTTGTATGGCAAGCATACTTTGATTTATCTTTTTTCTCAAGCTTAGCCGGGCGTAATAGAGAGTTGATTTTGAGGTGCCGGCAGGTATCTTCAGTTTTGCCGCAATTTCATCATGACCCATATCTTCAAAAATGTAAAGATTGAATACTATCTTTTGCATGGCAGGAAGCTGATCTATCATGGCAAGCAAGTCTTTTGCCGAAAGGGTGTTTAAAACATCATCAGATCCCGGTATCCTTTCTTCGAGCCCTTCCATGTCCGTCATTGGGAAAATGCGCGACTGCTTCCTGTAGCTTTCAATTGCCCTGCTAACCATTATTCTTCTTATCCACCCTTCCAGGGAACCTTCCATCCTGAACTGGGATAATTTGGTGAACACAGTTACAAATCCCTCCTGCAATATATCTTCTGCCTCCTCTATACTCTTGGCGTACCGGCGGCAAACGCCAAGCATTTTTGCAGCAAACCTGCTGTATAACAGCCGTTCGGAAACTGCATCTCCCTGCAGGCATGCCATTACCAATTCGCTGTCTGTAATCTCTTCGTTCATATCCTCACACTTGTCAGACGATTGGTTTTGACATTTAGTTCAATCTTACTTCAAAAAAAGCAAAAAACGTTTTGGACAAGGCAATATTCCTGCCAAATTATAAAAAAGATACGAATTATTCCACAAATCTGCTTAAATTAAATGTATTCCTCTGCAATAAACCGACATTTGGTAAACCGGGGTAACTCATTGGCTAAAACCAAATGGATCAGTGTTTTTGTATCCCTGAATTTTTATATTTGAACTTTTTATAATTCGAATCGTCTTATTCATAAATCCATTAACATGAAAAGAACTCAATCCAAGGCTTTCTCATTTCGCCCGTTAAAATCAAGTTTTTCGGCGGAAATGATGGCTCCGCACCGCAGAACTATTGAGCGGCGCCAGCCTTCAGTAAACTCAACTTATATAGAACGCAAGGCACACCGGGTAAATTAGCCCACGCCTTAATTCTTTAAATAGTTGAGAACTGTAATGAAAAATACAGGGGTAATACTCCTGTTATTAACAACATCCGTGTTATATGGGCAAACCAAAACATGGGTTAAGGGTATTGTCAGAGATTCTCTGACGCGCTTACCCCTGCCCTATGTCAATCTGATATTTGTTGGACAGAACACCGGTGGCATATCTGATAGTGCAGGCAGGTACTCCATGGCAACCAACAATCCGGTTGCACAGATAATGGTAACCTGCCTTGGCTACCGCACCAAAACAATAACTGTACTCCCTGATAAGGTACAAACCATCAATGTGGCGCTGGCGCCAATGGCAAATGAATTGCAGGTAACCGTAATCAAGCCCAAGAAACTTCATTACCGGAATAAAGACAATCCGGCCGTGGAACTCATGCGAAAGGTTATAGCGCATAAACAGGAAAACAGGTCATGGAGCTATGATTATTTTGAATCTGACAAGTACACCAAAATAGTATTTGGCGTAAGCAACGTACCGGATAAGATGATGCATCGCAAATCGCTAAGAAAGGTAAGCTTTATGCTGAAGAATATTGACACAGCCAAAATGGTAGGGCAGCATATATTGCCTTTATATCTCAATGAACTACTGTCAAAAGAGTACAGCCGCAGGTCTCCGCACGCTAAAAAGGAAGTTGTTTATGCAAATAAAAAGATCAGGTTTGCAGATTTCATAGACGATGTTGGGTTGATGCATTTTGTAAATTACATGTATCAGGATGTGGATGTTTACGATGAAAACATAACGCTGTTCACCAATAAGTTCATGAGCCCAATAGCTGTCCTTTCCCCTTCATTTTATCGATTTTTTATAACCGATACATTAATCGAAGACGGATTAAAATGTGTGAGGCTTGCATTTTTTCCAAGAAACTCAAAAGACCTGCTTTTTCAGGGGTATATCCTTGTGGCTTTGGACAGTACCTATGGTGTGAAAAAAATTGACATGACCGTTGGCAAGGATATCAATTTAAACTGGGTAAAAAAATTGCGTCTTGCCGAGACATTTGAAAAAGAAAAGGATAATAGATGGATGATTTCTGCCGACAATATTTATGCAGATTTTAAAATCGGCAAGGATGCCAAGTCCGGCGTTTTTGGCGAAAAATCTGTGTTTTTTACCAATCCGGTAATAAATCATCCATATCCCGATTCTTATTATTCCGGAGATAATTTCACCATACTTGAAGACTCCATGCAAAGGAGCGGCGCCTATTGGAAAAAGAACAGACCTGTGGAGCTGGAGCCAAGCGAAAGTCTGGCATACAAAAATATGGACAGCCTAAAAACCGTGCCTGCTTATAAAAGAGACATGGACATACTGGGTGTTCTGGTTACCGGTTACCAAGG
>JABEUT010000284.1 GCA_013044305.1 Bacteroidia bacterium | reverse complement strand
GCTCATTAATCAGTTGAGGGTAACCCCGCCTGTTGTGGCGCATCAGGTTATTGATACCATACCCCCGCCTACAGTTCACGAAGTGCAGGCTACAAACGTTGGCACATCAAACCAAAAAGGTAAGGATACTGTTATAGCGCCCATAAGTACGGGCAATGCAGTTATCGGCGACAACAGCGACAACCAGATATTGACCATAGTTGCACAAATGCCGCAGTTCCCCGGTGGCGAGGCCGCACTGTATTCCTATATGCAGAAAAATATCCATTATCCCGAAGCTGAAAAAGAAGCGGGAATATCAGGAAGGGTATATCTGACCTTTGTGGTGGAAAAGGACGGCAGCATTACCAATGTAAAAGTATTGCGCGGCGTTTCCGGCGGCTCCGCCCTCGACAGGGAAGCCGTAAGGGTTATCCAGTCCATGCCCAAATGGAATGTGGGTATGCAAAACGGTCACGCGGTGAGGGTGCAGTTCAACCTGCCCGTAAACTTTGAGCTCCGGTAATGCCGGAAATACAAACGGAAAACTAAATAAATCCTTTAACTATTTATGGAAGGCGACTCATTATTGCAGAAGGTTTACCTTTTTGTAGGAGGCATATTCTCTGTTTTTTATATAGTTGCCGGCTTGTTTATAAGCACCGGAAGAATAAGTTTCGGTATGCAGCCGTCAGTTAGGTTCCTCTTCGGGGCCGGAATAATCGCCTATGGTATTTTCAGGGCATTTATGTTCTATAAAAAATACAAGGCCGCCAAAAACAGTCCGGATCAATGAGCGGCAGGCAATTGAAATACCGCTTTACGCCTCTTGCATTTCATTACCTTTTATCAATAACTGTCCTGTTGCTTTCCTCATGTGCCCGGCCCGGCGTACCTAAGGACACCTCCACATCGGGTTCCATTTCCATTGCCGCCGACTATGAATACCAGCCGGTTACCCAGGCAGAAATTGAGGTTTTTCAGGCGCTATACCACAATGCAAGTTTAAAACCTGTATTTGCCACCGAAGACTCCGCTTTTCAACTGCTGATGGCAGATTCCGTAAGGCTTGTAATTGCATCGCGCAAGCTGCTCCCCTCCGAAGAAAATTATTTTCATACCCTGAAACTGTACCCCGAACAGATGAAAGTGGCAACCGACGCCCTTGCCCTTATCGTAAACAAAGAAAATACAGATACCCTGCTGACCCTGAACAGGTTAAAAGCAATTTTTGGCGGACAAGACAGTATTTGGCGGCACCAAACAGATGTGAGCGGAAGCCACCCGAAAAAAAGCAGCCCTGACATTTCGCCGGAAAGGATGAGCATTGTATTTGATTATGCAAACTCCGGCAGCTCGCGTTACATTTTACAAAACCTTGCAGGCGCAAAAAAGCTACCCGATTATTGTTATGCCCTGCATGGCAATACGGAAGTGATTGAATATGTGAGTAAAAATAAAAATGCGATGGGGGTAATCGGCATAAACTGGATAAGCAACGTTTACGACACCTCGGTAATTCGCCACATGAATGATATTACTGTAATAGCGGTCGCAAAAAAGGATGCGCCTTCGCCAGGCGACTACTTTAAGCCAGGCATAGAGAACATACTGTATGGTAACTACCCCCTGTGCCGCGATATGTATATTGTAAGCCGCGAAGCATATACGGGGCTGGGCAGCGGTTTTTTTTCGTTTGTAACGAGTAACCGCGGGCAGCGAATCATTTACAGGGACGGACTTGCGCCTGTTACTGCAATCAGCCATACCATCAGCTATTGAAAGCAATGGTCAATAGCTTGAGAATGGTTGATTTTCATATGAATACCGGCTGGTAGTTAAATAAAAAGAAATATCAGCGGAAACGCTTATTTCTTGCAGGGCATTTTTATCAGGATAAGGCCCCTCAACCGGTACAAACAAATTTTTGGGCTATAGAGCGGAGGAATTATACTATAAAACTGATATTCAATTAAATACAAATATGTGCCTGGAGCCGGAATTCAATAAAAAGTGAAAAACGGCAGGTAAACACTCCCACATTAACGGTTCAGAAATTTTTTATGAAATGTAACCCCCGCATTGGTTTTTCCGTATATTTGCAAACTAATGTTGCCCCAACGCATGAGAAAAGCATTACTTTTTTTTATCACCATCACGATTATGGGAAGTGCATTTATGGATAATAAATTGTATGCCCAGGACCCCGAGTTTTCGCAATTCTACGCGAATCCGCTATACCTGAATCCTGCTTTTGCAGGCAGTGCGCGCTGCCCCAGAATCTGCATGAACTTCCGCGATGAATGGCCGGCGATACCGGGTACGTTTGTTACCTACAGCGCATCATACGACCAGCATGTCGACGGGCTTAACGGAGGCGTAGGCTTACTGCTATCGCAAGACCAGGCAGGCCTGGCTACCCTTACCACCACCTGTGCAAGTCTTATTTATGCTTATCAGCTTACCGTATCAAGAACCTTCTCCATAAGCGCCGGCTTTCAGGCCACCTATATGGAAAAGAGTCTGGATGAAGGCAAGCTGAACTTCGGCGATATGATAGACCCGCGACGCGGCTTCGTACTTGCCACCAGTGAACAGATTACACGATCGAGCATTGCAACGCCCGACTTTTCGGCAGGCCTTTTAGGCTACAGCAAAAACCTGTTCTTCGGTTTCGCGGCCGACCACCTTACACAACCCGATGAGTCGTTTGTAGGTGTAGGAAGCCCATTGCCCATGCGGCTTACTGCCCACGCCGGAGCCATGATACCGCTAAGCAACCATTATTCGCAAGACGATCAGGTAACCATATCGCCCGATGTGCTGTTTGTAAAGCAGCAGGATTTTACCCAGCTTAATTTAGGTTTTTATCTTATGAAAGGACCAATAGTAGGCGGCTTATGGTACAGGAACCAGGATGCCATAATTGCACTAATAGGATTTCAGAAAAAATCCATAAGGATGGGGTACAGCTACGACATAACCGTATCCAAACTAACCGAAGCTACAGCAGGCGCACAGGAAATATCGCTCATGTTCATATTTTCGTGCCGGCCGAAAATACGTCATTACAGAACAATAAGCTGCCCCTCCTTCTAAGCATAGAATTGAAAAAAAGAAGAAAATCATCAAGCTCCCTCTATAAAACCAACAAGAGTATGAACAGAAAAGCCAGAATAGCAGGCATTGCAGCAACACTGTTTCTTGCAGCCTGCGCACACGAAAGGTCACCTGTTACCGGATGGGATTACAACAACCCTAAATTCGGCGGCTTTCAGGTAGTGCCTTATGAAGAACAGGAAACCGGCCCCGGACTTGTATTCATTGAAGGCGGCACATTCACCATGGGCAGAACCGAAGATGACGTAATGTACGACTGGAACAACATGCCCAGAAGAGTTACCGTTTCGTCTTTTTACATGGATGAAACAGAGGTAACCAACACCAACTACCGCGAGTATCTTTACTGGCTGAACAGCGTGTTCGGACCAACCGACTACCACGAAATACTGGTAAAAGCGCTGCCAGATACCCTTTGCTGGAGAGATCCCCTTGCATTTAACGAACCTTATGTTAAATACTACCTGCGCCACCCCGCTTATGCCGATTACCCTGTAGTGGGCGTAAACTGGCTCCAGGCTTCCGATTTTTGCAAATGGCGTACCGACAGGGTGAATGAATTCATCCTGCTTCGCGAAGGAATAATAGCCACCCTCGGCTTTGACGAAGGCGACTATTTTAATACCGATGCATACCTTGCAGGCAAGTTCGGAGGACAGATCAATGTGCCGCTCCACGACATGGACCCCAAAGGATCGGGAACAAGAGGCGTGAGAATGGAAGATGGGATATTCCTGCCTGACTACCGCCTGCCTACCGAAGCCGAATGGGAATTTGCAGCACTCGGACTGGTAGGTAACCTCCGCGTTGAATTCGGAGGCGTAACCGTAAGCCAGAGGAGGATATATCCCTGGAACGGACACGCCACACGTAACCCCGAAGAAAAATACCTTGGCGAAGAACTCGCAGACTTTAAGATCGGCGGCGGCGATAACATGGGCGTTGCCGGCAACCTGAACGATGCCGCCGACATTACGGCGCCGGTGTATTCCTTCTGGCCAAACGATTATGGCTTGTATGGAATGGCCGGTAACGTAAGCGAATGGGTAATGGATGTTTACAGGCCGCTTACCCCCGAAGATGAAAGCGATTTCAGGTCATTCAGAGGCAACGTGTTTAAAACACCCGTTGTGCAGGATGGTGAAATACAAACGGAAGACTCTATAGAATATGACTCGCACGTGGTGAAAGCCCAGGACGGAAGCATAATTGATACCTTGAACGACATTGTTGGAGTACCCGGACAGGTTAAATACAGGCCCGTAACATCAAAAGGCAACCAGCAAAACGTAAAAACGGATAACCTTATCGGACAGTTTGCCCGCAGGAATTACAATGCCAGCACAGGCCATGATGCCGATTACAGGGATTATAAAGACGGCGACATTGTATCGAGCCAGTATTACCATAATATGCAGCAAGCCGGCCAAATGGGAAATAAGGTGATGTATGAAACCGGCACAAGCACACTGATAGGCGATGACACACACGTGTATAAAGGCGGCTCATGGAAAGACCGCGCCTTTTGGATGAGCCCCGGCACACGCCGGTACCTCGACGAACATCAGGCTACCGATTATATAGGATTCCGTTGCGCCATGACCCGTGTAGGAAGCCCCCTCGGCTTGGGAGGCAAACAGGCGGGAGGACATGATTAGTAGAAGAATTTGAAACGATAGAAATTTAATGCAGGGACGATTTATATCGTCCCTGCGCATATATACACACAGCCAAGTGGAAATTACAGAGCTAATAAGGACTCTTGCTGCCAAACATCTTGCGGAAATAATTGCCATCAGGAGACACTTGCATTCAGAACCCGAATTGTCGTTCAAAGAGTTTAAAACAAGTGAATACGTACGCCACATTTTATTGGAAAAAGTTCCGGGAATTACCATAAGAAAAGCAGCCGGCACAGGTCTGATTGCCTGTATTACCGGAAACGGCGGCAGTAAGGTTATTGCCTTGCGTGCCGATATGGACGCCCTGCCCATAAGCGAACAGAACGATGTATCCTACAAGTCGAAGAACCAAAATATAATGCACGCCTGCGGGCACGACGTTCACATGGCATCGCTGCTGGGCACAGCCATGATACTCGGCGAAATTAAGGAACACTGGAAAGGGGTGGTTGAACTTATCTTCCAGCCCGGCGAAGAAAGATTACCCGGCGGGGCATCCATGATGATAAATGAAGGCGCACTAAACGATCCGGCCCCCGAATATATATTTGCCCAGCACGTTTTTCCCCCGCTCGAAGCAGGCAAAACCGGATTCCGTAAAGGCGCCTATATGGCATCGTGCGATGAGATATACCTAACCATCGGTGGCAAGGGCGGACATGCAGCTATGCGCGGCACCTATATCAACCCTATACTTATTGCCTCGCGTGTGCTGCTGGCCCTGGAAGAAAAATTTATGTTAAAACCTTTGAACAGTATCCCCACCGTACTGTCTTTCGGCAATATTCAGGGAAACGGGGCAACCAATGTCATTCCGCAGGAAGTAAAGCTTGAAGGCACCTTCAGAACCATGAATGAAGAGTGGAGAAACGAGGCGCACCGGATTATTAACGATACCGTTTGCCTCATTGCCGGCGAAATGGGCGGCAATTGCCTTGTAAGGATTGAAAAGGGATATCCGGCGCTTGTGAACGACGATAAGGCCACCGGCATTGCACGCCACGCCGCCGAAATATACCTTGGTAAAGAGAATGTAACGGACCTGGAAAAAAGCATGACCTCGGAAGATTTCTCATTCTATTCCCAGGTAAAACCGGCCTGTTTCTACCGGCTGGGCACAGGCAACAAGGCAAAAGGAATTGTTTCGGGGGTACATACCCCTACGTTTAATATTGATGAGAATGCCCTGGAAACAGGCATGGGCCTTATGGCCTATATAGCATTTAGCAGCCTTAGGGGAAGCTGATATTTATCCTGCATTGGCGCTCAAACGAATTCTTGCACCCGGCGACAGTTTGAAATTGCCATTGATGTGGTTGAGTTTTTTCAGCTGTGCCATGGAAATGCCGGTAGCCTGCGATATATGCCAAAGAGTGTCGCCTGCCTGTACCGTATAAATATCCTTCGAGCGGCCCTTTCGTGCCGTTGCCGTCTCCTTATGCCTACCGCGGCTTACATATACCATCAGGTGCTGCCCGGGTTTTACATATGCGCTTCTTAGGCCGTTCCATTCCTTCAGTTCCCGTACCGTGCAATGGTAACGGTTTGCAATGGAGCTTAAATGTTCTCCGCGCAATACCCGGTGGTACTCCACTTGAGGCTGGCTTTCCTGCATGGCAAGTATCTGCCGGCTGGTGAGGGTGTCCTTTTTGGCGAGGGCGTATATGCTGTCCTCATTGGTTACAAAGGTTCCCACCTTTGAAACAGGGAGGCAAAGGGTATAGCAGCCATCACTTGAATAAGGAATTACATCGAGCTTATAACAAGGGTTGAGATAAGCTATTTCATCGGTTGAAATGCGGAGGTAGTTGGATATTTGCTGAAAGGTAAGCTGGTGGTGCACCGAGATGGTATCCACATCAAAATAGGTTTCAATGGGTATGCTTGGGTATATGTTATATGAGGTGGCATAGTTCATTACATAGTTAACCGCTATAAAAGCCGGCACGTAGCCCTCCGTTTCCCGGGGCAGGTAGGGGCGTATGGCCCAAAAGTTGGTTTTACCGCCGGAGCGCCTGATGGCTTTGCTTACCTCCATGGGGCCGCAATTATATGCTGCAATGGCAAGCTGCCAGTCGCCAAAAGTAGAGTAGAGGAATTTAAGGAATTCGCATGCCGCAATGGTTGATTTCACCACATCGTTCCGGTCGTCTGTATATGAGTTTATTTGCAGGTTATATAGCTTGCCTGTGGTGTACATGAACTGCCACATACCCCTTGCACCTGCCCTGGAACAGGCCGTGGGGTTAAGCGCCGACTCTACTACCGCAAGGTATTTTAATTCGAGAGGCATCTTATAACGGTCGAGTATTTGCTCAAGCATGGGGAAGTAAAGCCGCGAGAGCCCCAGAATGCGCGAGGTGAGCTGTTTTTTCTTCACATAAAGGTTGATGTATTGCTTAACCACATCGTTGTATTGCAGGTCGAACGGGGTGTTGGCGTCAAGTTTCGACATGCGCTCTTCTATTTCAGCGTCGCTGTATGAAGGCACCGAATCGGGTGAAAAATGAAAATTAGGCGACTTCACCACATCGTATCCCTTCTCAAAAAAGTTAAGCCTCGAAAGGCTATCGAGAGAGGCCGCAATAGGATCGTCCTGAAAAAGAGTAGAGTCCTTTTTAACAGAGGTGTTCTTACCTTTAGTATTCTGGCCGTAGCCTGTACCGGCAATAGTTACAATTCCCAATATGATGAAAATGCGCTTCATTTGTTTCCTTACTGTATTAGCTTTCGTAAAATTGATAATTTATAACTCTTCAGTACCTGTTTTTAACTATTTTTTACGTTTTATTCGCTTAAGTGTTTCACACAGAATGGCAATTTTAGTAATATTTTTCGAGATGAGCAAGCAATATCAGCGTAGATATTCACTAAGCAATGTTCATTAAGCAGCCCGGTTGTTCGTGTATTTCTCTTTTCCTGGTTTCAGGTATTGCTTATTCAACAATAATCTTTCCCTATCTTTGCGCACTTCCGGCAGAAAAAGGAGAGATGGCAGAGCGGTTGAATGCGGCAGTCTTGTCCGAATGGATCCCTTTGGGAAAAACCGTTGAACCTTCACGGGGTTCCGGGGGTTCGAAGATATTTCTAAACGTATGTTATCTTTGCAACCCTCTTTCGGAGAGATGGCAGAGTGGTTGAATGCGGCAGTCTTGAAAACTGTTTTACCCTACGGGTAACGGGGGTTCGAATCCCTCTCTCTCCGCTAAAAGGGACTGTCCTTGTAAAAAGGGGGTAGTCCCTTTTTTATTACCCCCTAAAACCTTCTCTAATTGCGGAATCATTTCAAAAAATGGGTTTATTTCTTTAGTCAGAAATGCCCCGTTTTTGCGATTATACACAATCCCTCCTGGAAATATCAGTTTTTGTACTTTTTCTTTTGCAGCAGCTCCTCCCTTTGCCCATATTTCAGAGACTTTCAGGGTTACCCTTGAAATCTTATCTATCGCTTCTTTGAAGTCAGAAATAGGATTTGAGATTTTAGCCAGCTTACCCATAATTTCACCCCTTTCTTTTTCATATACGGGCTGGTATTTTTCAAATGTTTCCTTGCTCATCTCTTTCAAGGCATAATATTGTTCACCAATATTGAATATCTTCTTTTCGATTTCCGCCAGTTTCATTTTAAGGTTTTTCTCAGCCTCTATAGC
>JABEUT010000283.1 GCA_013044305.1 Bacteroidia bacterium | reverse complement strand
CCGCCAGTTGATACAACTACTTGGCTGAGGCAGGGATAGTGGTGCGTAACCGCTCCGCCGCTCCTTTGTGCGCTGGCGGCTTGCGCATAACGGTAGGAACCCCGCGCGAGAACAAAAAATTAATATCGCTCCTGAAATCGTATAAATTAAACAAAGCAGCGTAAAACCATGAAGAAAGTATTATTTATTGACAGGGACGGCACCATTATCCATGAGCCTGCCGGCACCGAACAGATCGACTCGCTTGAACTGCTTGAATTTGTTCCCGGCGCCATTATCGCACTCGCCGAGATAGCCGCCAAAACCGATTTCAAACTCGTACTGGTAACCAATCAGGATGGTTTGGGAACAAGCTCCTTCCCCGAAAAAAAATTCCTGCCCCCGCACCGTAAAATGCTCGACACCCTGAAAGGTGAAGGGGTGCAGTTCTACGACACGCACATAGACAGAACCACCCCTGCTCAAAAGGCGCCCACACGCAAGCCGGGCACCGCCATGCTTACCAAATACTTTTCAAAGGAATACGACCTGAAAAACTCTTATGTGATAGGTGACAGGATCACCGACCTGGAACTGGCAAAAAACCTGGGCTGCAAGGCCATACTCATCAACTGCAAAAAGACTGTTCCGAAAGAACTGCGCCCCTTCCTCGCCCTGAACACCAAAAGCTGGAAGGCAATAAGGGATGAACTGCTCGCACCCGGACGTATAATTACGCGAACAAGAAAAACAAATGAAACCGATGTAAGGATAACCATTAACCTTGACGGCAAAGGAAAGACAAGCATAGAAACAGGGCTGCCGTTCTTCGACCACATGCTGGAGCAACTCGGCAAACATTCGGGCATTGATCTTACCGTAAAAACCAAAGGAGACATCCGCGTGGACGAACACCATACCATTGAGGATACGGCCATAGCCCTCGGCGAAGCTTTCGCCGATGCCCTGGGCGACAAAAAGGGTATTGAAAGATATGGCTTCTGCCTGCCTATGGACGATTGTCTTGCGCAGGTTGCTCTTGACTTTGGCGGAAGAAGCTGGCTTGTGTGGAATGCCGATTTCAAACGAGAATCCATCGGCAGCGTTCCGACGGAAATGTTCTTCCACTTCTTTAAGTCATTCTGCGACGGGGCCAGGTGCAACCTGAACGTGAAAGCAGAAGGAACCAATGAGCATCATAAAATAGAAGCCGTATTCAAAGCCTTTGCGCGTGCAATTAAAATGGCAATCAGAAGAGAACCCGGTAACACAACGCTGCCAAGCACAAAAGGAAGATTATGAATAATAACGGGAAATAATGAAGGTGGTTGTTGTAAAATATAATGCAGGAAACGTACAATCGGTACTCTTCGCCCTGCAAAGGCTGGGGATTACGGCGTCGCTTTCTGATAATACAGAAGAAATTTTGAAAGCCGATAAAATAATATTTCCCGGCGTGGGCGAGGCGAGCAGCGCCATGAAGGAGCTGTCGCGCACCGGTCTCACTGCTGTCCTGCGGCAAATAAAACAACCCTTCCTGGGTATTTGTCTGGGCTTGCAGCTTATGTGCAGGCACTCGGAAGAAGGCGATACAAATTGCCTGAATATATTTGAAGAGGATGTGAAAAGATTCAATCCGCATGAAGTAAAAACACCTGCCCGCAGCATTCCGTACAAGGTTCCGCACACGGGCTGGAACACCATAAACACCCTGCACGGCAATCTCTTTAAAGGCATAAGCGAAAATAGCTATGTGTATTACGTGCACAGTTACTATGCCGAAACCGGGCAGCAAACCTGCGCCACAACCGGTTACATAAATTCTTTCAGCGCCGCACTGATGAAGGACAATTACTATGCCGTTCAGTTTCATCCTGAAAAAAGCGGAGAAACGGGAAACCAAATCATTAAAAACTTTTTAGACCTGTGATAAACATCATTCCCGCAATGGATATAATGGAGGGCAAATGCGTAAGGCTTGCCTCGGGAAACTTTTCAAGTAAAGTGGAATACAAAGAAAGCCCCGCGGAAGTGGCAAAGCGCTTCGAGGAGGCAGGGCTGAAACGAATTCATATTGTTGACCTCGACGGGGCAAGGCAGGGCAAGGTAATTAATTTCAGGGTGCTTGAAAAAATAGCCGCTCAAACCAAACTTGTAATCGATTTCGGGGGCGGAATAAAATCGTCGGAGGATGTTAAAATTGCCTTGAACAGCGGGGCTGCATTCATCACCACCGGAAGCATTGCCTTTAAGGACAAGCCGCTGCTGAAGCAGTGGATTGAAGTGTTCGGCGCACAGATTATTATAGCCGCCGCCGATGCGAGAAACGAAAAGATTGCTGTGGCAGGATGGCAGCAGGAAACAGGTATTCCGGTATTTGACGGGATAAAAGAAATCATGGAAACAGGAATAAAACAGATCCTGTGCACCGATATTTCCAGGGACGGGAACCTTGCGGGCCCGGCATCGGAGCTCTACAAAAAAATTCTCGACAAATGCCCCGGGGCTCATTTGATTGCAAGCGGAGGAATAAGCGCTGTGGGAGACATTGAAGAAGTGGAAAATGCAGGGTGCGCCGAGGTGATTATCGGCAAAGCCCTCTATGAAGGCATCATTAAATTAAGCGACCTGAAGCCCTGGATAGATGAGAACTGAAATAAATTAATACGGATAGTATCCGAATCTGAATTTTAAAGCGACGAACCGGCTATGTTAAGCAAACGAATTATACCCTGCATGGATATAAGGGATGGCAAAATTGTAAAAGGAATCAATTTTGAACAGATACGCGAAGTGGGCGACCCCGTGGAGATGGGACAGTACTATGCCGCACAGGGAGCTGATGAGCTGGTGTATCTCGACATAACCGCAACCCACGAAAAGAGAAAGATACTGCTGCCGCTTGTGAAAGAAATAGCAAGGAACATTAACATCCCATTTACGGTAGGCGGGGGCATTAGCGGTATGGAGGATGTGAACGGACTGCTCCATTCCGGAGCCGATAAAATAACCATCAATTCGGCTGCCGTCAGCAAACCGCAAATGATAACGGAACTGGCACGGAATTTTGGCTCGCAGTGCATTGTGGTTGCCATGGATATAAAGCAAACGGACAAAAACGGATGCTGGTTTGTTTATACCAACGGGGGCAGGACAAAAACGGAATTGAAAGCGCAGGAATGGGCAAGGCAGGCGGAAGAACTTGGCGCCGGCGAAATACTGCTCACTTCCATGAACCACGACGGCACAAAAAACGGATTCGCACTAGAAATAACACGCGAGATATCGAACATGCTGAATATTCCCGTTATCGCATCGGGCGGTGCAGGCACCATGCAGCACTTTGCCGAGGTGTTCACCCAAGGCTGCGCCGATGCGGCACTGGCAGCCAGCGTTTTTCATTACGGCGAAATAAAAATACCCGAACTTAAAAACCACCTTCAAAAACAGCATATTCCGGTAAGGATGTAAATGAACCTTTGAAAATAAACAACTATGGAAATAGATTTTGAAAAATTCCCCGACGGGCTTGCTCCGGCAATCATACAGGACTCCGTTACAGGAAGGGTATTGATGCTGGGCTATATGAACCGCGAAGCACTTGACAGGACGATGAGCGAAAAACGGGTAACATTTTACAGCCGCAGCAAAAAACGGCTATGGACCAAAGGGGAAGAATCGGGAAATTTTTTGAACGCAACGGATATACTTGCCGACTGCGATAAGGATGCAATACTTATAAAAGCCGTTCCCGCCGGACCCGTATGCCACACAGGAGCCGACACCTGCTGGAATGAAAAAAACGAAGCCGCGGGGTTCCTTGCACATCTCGAAAACGTTATCCGGCAGCGCAAAAAAGAAGGTACAGGAAATTCATACACGGCTTCATTATTTGCATCGGGGATAAACAAAATTGCCCAGAAAGTGGGTGAGGAAGCCACAGAACTGATCATTGAGGCGAAAGACAACAACAAAGATTTATTTCTAAATGAAGCCGCCGACCTGCTGTTTCATTACCTTGTGCTGCTGGCGGCAAAAGATTCAGAGTTGAACCAGGTGGTTGGTGTTCTTGAAAAGAGGCATAAGAAATGAAACGCGAAAGGGTGACGCGGATTCCCGATTTCATTTTCTTCAAACCTATGCCGGCATGGTATGAAAAATAAACTTGCCCGTCTGCTTTTTAAGGACCCTGCCTACAGAACACACTGGCTCTTGCTGTCCTTATTATTCAAAGGATTGCCTTTTCTTATTCTGCTCCACAATAAACCCCTGAACCAGATACCGGGATTTTTGGGCGGCAGCATGGGCGATACGCCTTCCTACCTGAACCCGATAGACGCGCTGCTGTCGGCAGGGGTTTATACGCCTGATTTCCGTATGCCGGGCTATGGAATTGTTTACTTTTTCTTCCGGCTTTTTGCCTCCAAAGCCGCGGCCTGCAACCTCGTAATCGTTTGCCAGTTTGCGCTTGCCGCCCTGTGCGTTTATCTGCTTGCCCTTACCGCAATAAGGCTGTTTAAGAAAAGACAGGCATTTTATATATGTTTCTATCTGATGCTTGTGAGCTCTTACTCCAATTTTTACGACGGCTACCTCCTTACCGAAAGCTTCTGTTCTTCGGCGCTTATTATTTCTGTTTACTTTTTCACGCTGTGGATTGAATCGCAAAAAACAAAACACCTTATCCTTGCGGGAATATTTCTTACATGGGTAATATTCCTCCGCCCTGTATTTTTACCGCTTCTGCCACTGTTCGCCTTTTTCATAACCCCTCTGCAGCAACCGCCATTGCCCCATTGGAAGAAAGCTGTTTTGCTATTTGTAATTCCCTTCATCCTTTGCGACGGAGCATGGATAACAAGGAATTACCTGCGCCATAAAAAGTTTATCGCCCTTACATCCAGCGTGGAATACCCACAACTGAAAAACTCGTACATAATCCCGCTTACCTCCTTTGTTCAGGCATGGGGCGGCTGTACAGGCTATACCGACAACAACTCTTCGCTGGGCTGGTTCGGATACTATATTGCCGGAACCCCGAAACCGGTTTTATATGATTCTCTGCCCGGCGGCATTTACACCTCCGCATTTAATAAGGATAGTTTGATACGCATCAGAAAGCTGATACAGACTGTACAAAATCCGTATACCGATTCTTTGGTAAGAGAAAGCTGCAACAGTGAACTTATTTATAAACTCATAAATTATAAAAATTCCATAAGGAGAGAAAAGCCTTTTTTATATTACATCATAAGGCCTGTGCGACTGTTGGGTATGTTTCTGTACGGTAAAGAAACCAGGCTTTACATGGCGCGCGGACAAGTATTCGGTGGCATAGGAACGGCAATCAGGTATTTTTATACTCTCTACTATTTGCTACTGCTTGTTGCCGGAATTGCCGGCATGTTTTTAATGCTTATAAAAGGATCCGGAGCCCCGAGGCTTTATCTGCTTTTTGCCGCCATTCCTCTATATACCATAATCATCCACCCACTTGTTTTGCACTTCGGACAGAACCGATACCTTATGCCGGCATGGGCATTCTTGATTGTCTGCGCCATTTGTTTATGCCTTCAGTTCATAGGGCGGGGCGAGACTGTACCAAAGAACAAACAGTGAAACTGATTGCCTTATGCAACCTGCAACAGGGCTTGCCTTTATTAACAGCCAATGTTTCACAATTCCGAAATGCAACAGGGCGGTTTTTGGCAGGGTATATGTAATTTTGTATCATGGAGAAGCGTGTATACCGCATTATTTATCCATGTCTTGCCGCATACCTTCTTTTGTTGAGTTCCTGCGGCAGCAACCGGAGGCTTGCCCGTACCGAACCGGCGGCGCACAAGGACTCCGGCAGGGAACTGAAACAAAAATATGCCGGCATACTTCAGGTTCCGGTAAGCGATATAACCAACCAGTCTCTTTATGAATTCATTGACTCATGGTACGGTGTGCCATACAAGTTTGCAGGACGCACCAAGGCAGGGGTTGATTGCTCCGACTTTGTATCGCTGCTGTACGAAAAAGCTTACGGAGTGAATATATCGGGCACCAGCGCCGACCTGTTCGACAAGTGCAAGGCAGTAAAAGAAACCGAGCTGAAGGAAGGCGATCTGGTCTTTTTCAGGATTAACAGCAGGCACATTTCGCATGTAGGCGTTTACCTGCAAAACAATAAGTTTGTTCATGCCAGCGTGCATGCAGGGGTTGTTATCTCCAGCCTGAACGAGCCCTATTACAAAAAATACTTTTACAAGGCCGGCAAATTGCGTTAAGGCCTGCCCGGCACAAAGAGAGCCTTATTTCCCTCTACTCTCCCAGCATTTTCTGGAGAGAGGTGTCGTAGCTCTTTTTCAGTGCCTCTATTTTTCCGAATGGTTCGCGGTCAACAACCGCCTCGCTGCCTGTTACCGTTCCGAGCATGCTGAACTCTGCCGGTGCATTCATCATAAAATCCAAAAAAGCATCCTGAACGTCCTTTTTCACCGATACTATCACGCGGCTCTGCGCTTCGCCGAACAGAAAAGCATCCTTGCGTATGGAATTGTCGCAGGAAATATCAAAGCCCAGGTTGCGCGGCATTGCCGATTCGGCAAGGGCAACAAAAAGACCGCCGTCGGAGCAGTCGTGGGCTGAAGCAATCAATCCCTCCTGAATGAGTTTTTTCACGGTGTCCTGCACCTGCGCTTCCGTATCGAGGCTGAACGAAGGCGCCGGCGAAGCCTTCACCTTACAATATGAATACAGGTATTCCGAGCTGGCAATATCATTCTCCGATTCTCCTATAAGGTATATCAGGTCGCCTTCTTCCTTGAAATCAAGGGTCATGGTTTTGTGCTTATCCTTTACAACACCGAGCATTCCTATTGCCGGTGTCGGAAACACCGCGCCCTCGAACGATGACTGGTTGTAAAAGCTGACATTGCCGCCCGTTACCGGTGTGTTGAACCTGCGGCAGGCCTCGCCCATGCCTTTTATGGCTTCTTCAAATTGCCAGTACACTTCAGGGTTATAGGGGTTGCCGAAATTCAGGCAGTTGGTAATGGCGCAGGGTTCGGCGCCCGAGCAAATAATGTTTCTTGCGGCTTCCGCCACTGCAATAGCGGCTCCTTTGCGCGGATCGGCATACACATACCTGGCGTTGCAATCTACTTTAAGCGCAATGGCCGCCTTGCTGTTCTTTATATTTATTACCGCGGCATCCGAGGGGCTGTTCACGCTCATGTTTACCGTGCCCACCATTGAATCGTACTGGTTATATACCCATCTTTTTGAGGCTATATTTGGGTGCGAAAGCAGAAAGGCTGCAACAGCTTTGTAATCCTTTGGTTCCTTTACATCATCAATTGAAAACTTTTGAAACTCCTTAAAATAGCCGGGCTCTCTGGATTCTCTCCGGTACACCGGCGCGCCTCCGCCCAGCACCAGTGATTCGGCGGGGACATCGGCTACCAGATCCCCGTTCATGTAGTAAAGCAGACGTCCGGTGTTTGTAACCTTGCCTATTACCGCATATTTCAGGTCCCATTTATCCAGTACAGCCTCTATTTCCTTCTCCCTGCCTTTTTGCACCACCACAAGCATGCGCTCCTGCGATTCGGACAATAATATTTCGAATGGCATCATGTTGGGCTGCCGCAAGGGCACTTTATCAAGGTTGATGATCATGCCGCTTTCACCCTTGGCCGACATTTCGGAGGTGGAGCAGGTAATGCCTGCCGCACCCATATCCTGCATACCCACCACGGCTCCTGTTTTAATAATTTCAAGCGATGCCTCCAGCAGCAGTTTCTCCATGAACGGGTCGCCAACCTGTACCGAGGGCAGATCCTCGGCCGAATCTTCGGTAATATCGGCCGAAGCGAAAGTGGCGCCATGTATTCCGTCCTTTCCGGTATAAGAACCTATTATGTAAACGGGATTGTCATCGCCTTTGGCTATTGCGGATACCGATTTGCCTATTTTTACTATCCCCGCCGACATGGCGTTCACCAACGGATTTACGTTATAGCAATCATCGAAAAAAACTTCACCTCCCACGGTAGGCACCCCGAAGGCATTGCCGTAGTCGCCAATACCTTTTACCACACCTTTCATGAGCCATTTGGTACGTTCGTTTCCAAGGTTGCCGAAACGCAGCGAATTAAGCTGTGCAATAGGTCGTGCGCCCATGGTAAATATATCGCGGTTTATACCGCCTACGCCGGTAGCCGCACCCTGATAGGGTTCAACAGCCGAGGGGTGGTTGTGCGATTCTATCTTAAAGGCGCATCCGTATCCTTCGCCTATATCCACAAGCCCCGCATTCTCCTCACCCGCTTTTGCCAGCAAATGCGTGCCTTCGCGCGGAAGGGTTTTTATCAGTGCAATGGAATTTTTATAGGAGCAGTGCTCGCTCCACATCACGGAATATATGCTTAACTCCGTAAAGTTAGGCACCCTGCCCAATATGGTTTTTATTTTTCCGAACTCCTCGGGCGATAAGCCCAGTTGCTGCGCTGTTGCTTCAGTAACTGCCTCTTCTTTTTCTTTTGTTTCCATATCTTACTTAATAAATCATGAAATTATAGTAGCGCTTTCTTAATTGTTTTGTTCAATTATTTCAACCGTAAAAATAATCTTAGTTTGAAACATAAAGCCTAAATTATTTATATCATTCTTATTTCATTTTTAAGTTAATGTATTGTAATTAAATCAGGAAAATTGCCTGTTTCGGCATTTGAATAACTTATTTATCAGATAAATTTGTAGCTTTACGCAATTAAAGCAACCCTTATTCATTTTTATGGATACGATTAAAATTCAAGGTTCTGCCAAAACACCTTCCATTTTCTTTGACCCGGCACAGGGCAGGCTGGAAATAAAAGGGCGGTCAATACCCGAAAACTCGATTGAGTTTTACAAGCCGTTGCTGGACGTGCTGAACAGCTATTCCGAAGCGCCTAAGGCAGCGACAGTGGCAGATTTCCATCTGGAGTATTTCAACACTTCCTCATCCAAATGCCTGTTGGATATCCTGAAGCAACTTGCAGCCATGCACAAGGCAGGGAAAACGGTAAATATAAACTGGTATTACGAATCGGATGACAGAGACATTGAGGAATCGGGAGAAGATTACCAGCACATAGTTGGCATACCTTTTCATTTTGAAGCAAAAGAACTTGATGGAAATTGAATTTTAACCCGATTTTAAGAAACTGTTTAAATTTTGATTTGCGAAGTAATTATAGGGTATTTTTGAGCGAAACAAGGCGAATTTTGCAGTGATAGCCGGGCAGCTATCTCGAAAAAATCAACGCAGTTGTAGCCAAAAAGACACATAAGAAT
>JABEUT010000282.1 GCA_013044305.1 Bacteroidia bacterium | reverse complement strand
TTTCATGATGGCAAAGCATATCAATTGAACATAATCGCCACAGGAGTTAAGGCAGCTCAAAATTACGTCAGCATCCAATTTTAAAATTAATTATTTTGCGTGATATTAAAACGGGATTAAAAAAGGTTAAAAAGCTTCTGTTGGCGAGCTGGTTAAAACGCTGTAATGCAGTATGTTGTAATTTAAGTACGGCTTGTCTCTCCTAAAAAGTATAAAAAAGGCAAGGAATTATTCTTAACTTGCTGACCATACATTATTATCCCATGAATTTTAAACAGAATATACTGGTGGTAGAGGACGAAAAAAAGGTTGCGAACTTTATCAAGAAAGGTCTTGAAAAGAGCTCGTACGCCGCTGATATAGCCAGCGATGGAGTAATAGGCAACAAAATGGCATTCAAAAATAACTACGACGGGCTGATTGTTGATATCAACCTTCCGGGAATGAATGGCTATGAATTGTGCAAGGCTGTGAAGAAGAAGAAGCCGGCAATGCCCATATTGATATTAAGCGCTCTGGACGGAATTGACGACAAATTGCTGGGGTTTGAGATAGGGGCAGACGATTATCTGGTAAAACCCTTTGAATTCCGCGAGCTGCTTGCGCGACTAAAATCACTACTTAGGCGCACTGCTGCCCCAATTGGCACCAATAACCTTATTGCCATAGCTGACCTTGAAGTAGATGCCGGTAGAAAAGAGGCAAGACGAAAAGGCAAAAGAATTGAACTTACCGCAAAGGAATATTACCTGCTCGAATATTTGGCAAAGAACCGCGACAGGGTAATTTCGAGAACCGAACTTGCTGAAAAAGTATGGGGCATAGGGTTCGACAGCGGCACCAACGTAATTGATGTATACATAAATTTTTTACGCAAAAAAATAGATAAAGACTACGAATCTAAACTCATACATACCTATATCGGCATCGGCTATACTTTAAAAGAGGATGTATAATGCAGATAAGAACAAAATTCGCCCTTCTCTTTATTCTTATTGCAACTTCCATTGTAATAACTTTTTCGGTCATCATCTATGCCTTATACTCCAACGATCAGAAGAAGGAATTTTACAGCCGCCTGAAGGCAAAGGCGCTTACCACGGCAAGGCTTTATTCAAAAGATGTAAAGGAAATAAACTACAAATTGCTAAAGGTAATTGACAAAAACAGCGTGAACTCCTTTCCCGATGAAAGGGTGGTCTTGTATAATATACTTGGCCTGAAGGTATACAGCAGCCCCGACGACAGCAACATTGCCTTTTTACCGCCGGAATTGTTAAGTAACATAAAATTGCATCAGGAATATTATTCTAATAATAACGGCAATGCAGTGCTCGGATTGGTTTATAAGGGAAGTTCCGACAGGCTGATTGTAGTAGCATCAGGATACGACAAGTATGGCAACGACAGCCTGTCTTTCCTGGCCAAAACACTTATAGTGGCCTGCTTCATAACAGTTATCATTATCGGGCTTATAGGCTTCTTTTTTTCGGAACAGGCCTTGAAACCGATAAGAGAAATGGTCCGTCAGGTTGAGAATATATCGGCAAGTAATCTGAATTTGCGGGTGAAAACAAAGAACAAAAAGGATGAGATAGCACGCCTTGCCATCAATTTTAATGAGATGCTCAACCGCATCCAGCAGTCTTTTGAAATGCAGAAGAGCTTCGTTTCGAATGCCTCGCATGAGTTAAGAACCCCCTTAACGGCTATGACAGGCGAACTTGAAGTTGCCCTGCTGAATGATGGCAGCCCCATTGAATATAAGGAAATCCTGTATTCGGTGCTCGACGACGTAAAAAGCCTGAACAATCTTACCAACGGGTTGATTGAACTGAACAGGGCAAACATGGATGTTTCTTTTTTTAAAAAATATCCTGTCCGGATGGATGAATTGATGTGGCAGTCAAGAAGCGAATTGCTTAAAAGGCATCCTGATTATTCCGTTTCAATTATCATTGGAAATTTCCCTGATGATGAAAATAAATTGATCATTAACGGCAATCATATTCTTAAAACCGCCCTGATAAACCTGATGGACAATGCCTGCAAATTTTCACCTGACAGGCAAGTGCATGTGTCGTTCAATGTAAGCGACGGGCTGATTACCCTTGCGTTTACCGATCACGGTATAGGAATACCCGCAGAAGACCTGAAAAATATTTTCCAACCTTTTTACCGGGCCGGCAATGCACAAAATTTTTCAGGACACGGGATAGGCTTGTCGCTTACCAACAGGATCATTCAGCTGCATGGCGGCAATATGAGTATTGAGTCCGTAGAGAATGATCATACTACAGTAACTATTGTGCTGCCGGCAGGCAAATAAAAAAGGCATCCATTTTTAAATGAATGCCTCTTAAAGGTGAGAGCACTTACTATTTGGTTGTGGCAGCCGCTTTGTCTTTGCTTTCTTGTTTTTTGTCTTGTTTCACCGCTTTCTCGTCTTTCTGTACTTGCTTCTCATCCTTTACTGCCTGGTTGGGATGTCCGTTCATTTCGGCTTTGTTTCTTTCAGCTTTTTCGGCAGCCAATTTGTCTTCCTGTTTATTCACGTTCTTTTGGTCCTGTTGTACACTGGTACCTGTTGCGGCAGGAGTAGAAGTAGTTCCCGTTTGGGCATTGGAAATTGCCGGAAACATGGCAATGGCTGCAAGAACTGCGCCGGCTGCAATTAATTTGTTTGTCTTCATGGCTAAATTGAATTATTGGTTATTAATGACACAAAGTTACCGCTGCGGCATCCCGGTTGAATTAAAATAAAATTAAATTTACTTCACGGCAATTACCAGGCATTTGCTCTGGCTCCAGAAGGAAGCGGCATTGATGATATGAATCGTATCGGAGTTATCGTTGCCGGTGAGTGTAAATGACGCCGGCGGATGAACTGTAATCATCTTCTTCAATTTTGCCCCGAGGGGAATCACCTTAAGTTCGGTTAAATCGGATTTTACGAAAGTGTTGTAACTGAAACCGGGCTTTAGCGTTATATTTTTCCCTATACCCGCAAAACCGCCGCTGATTTCAATTATTTTCTTCTCCTCCAGTTTTTTCATTGTACCTATAAGGTAATACACCATGTTCAGGTTTTTGGTCAGCGCCGTAATGGTTTTGTTCTGCCCCTGAATTACGGACATGCTGTCGTTAAACTGTTGGGCTATTTCCTGATAGGCCGTATCAGCTTTTGCCAGCCTTTGTTGAAGTACATTTACCTCTGCCGCCTGTTCTCTTACCTCC
The DNA here is from genome assembly GCA_013044305.1 of Bacteroidia bacterium. Classification (GTDB taxonomy): domain Bacteria; phylum Bacteroidota; class Bacteroidia; order JABEUT01; family JABEUT01; genus JABEUT01. The sequence goes on along the minus strand of JABEUT010000282.1, from coordinate 449 downwards.
CTGCCCAAATGCGTTACCATCTCATCAAACCCTTTGAATAGTCCGCTGTCATTTTTCAATTTCAGTTGTAATGTATTTAATTCCCTGTGGTTCGCTATTATTAAATTATCAATAGCCCTAATATCTATCATCGGCGAATAGCTTGCCTTGCTTTCGTCATTCAGGGTAATGATATGTTCCCTGCTTTTAATCTGTTCCAGGTTTTCCTGAATTTTATTGAATAAGCTTACGTAACCCTTTATTGCAGAATCGTACTGCTGTGTTTGAAGGATTAAGATCGAATCCTGTTCAAAAAGTGTTTTGTACCTGTTGTTTACTGTTGCATTGTTACAGGCGCCAAGCATGAACACGCCTGCCGGCAAACCCAATTGAATTAGTATTAAAGGATATGAAAATAATTTCCTCTTACCCGGCGTACCTTTCATATTTCGCAATAAATAAGTTATAGT
>JABEUT010000281.1 GCA_013044305.1 Bacteroidia bacterium | reverse complement strand
TCATTATACTGGCTATCAGCTCCCTAAAACATTTTAGGATATAAACATTCATTGTAAAGACTCACTGCGCAGTTACTTTTCGACAAATTGCAGATACAAAAAATACAGGACAGGAACAGGGGCCATTATGAAGTAAACCCATGGCAATGCTCTATATTTTGTTACCTTCGCTCTTTCAATTTTATTAATAATATGAAATACAGTTCGGATGTTGAAGCCGTTGACGCTTTCGGGAAAAAGTACCTGGAATTATCAAACGAGATAAAAAAGGTTATTGTAGGACAGGAGAAAATTATTGAGGATGTGCTCATCTCCATTTTCAGCCGCGGTCATTGCCTGCTCATTGGGGTGCCAGGACTGGCAAAAACCCTGCTTGTAAATACCGTAGCACAGGCACTCGGACTGTCTTACAACCGCATACAGTTTACCCCCGACCTTATGCCTTCCGATATTCTGGGTACAGATATACTGGATGAAAACCGAAACTTCAAATTCCTGAAAGGCCCGCTTTTTGCCAACATTATTCTGGCAGATGAAATAAACCGCACGCCCCCGAAAACACAATCTGCCCTGCTTGAAGCCATGCAGGAACGGGCTGCGACCATAGGCGGAAGACGTTATGAACTGGGAAACCCGTTTTTTGTGCTTGCAACGCAAAACCCCATAGAACAGGAAGGCACATACCCCCTGCCCGAAGCCCAGCTGGACAGGTTCATGTTCAATATATGGGTAGATTACCCTGCATACACCAACGAGGTGCAGATTGTAAAAGCCACCACCTTCGATAAGGAGGTAAAACTTAATAAAATTCTCCAGGCAGACGAAATTATTTTTTTCCAGAACCTTGTGCGCAAACTGCCCGTTGCCGACAACGTAATAGAATATGCCGTAAAGCTTGCCGCCAGCACCCGTCCGCAAAACGAATCTGCACCGCAGCAGGTGAAAGACTATATAGTATGGGGTGCGGGACCGCGCGCATCGCAGTTCCTTATTATCGGGGCCAAATGCCACGCCGCCCTTCGCGGAAAGTACTCGCCGGATATTGAGGATGTAAATGCGGTTGCCTTGCCCGTGCTCCGCCACAGGATTGTACGGAACTATAAAGCCGAAGCCGAGGATATTACAGTGGACGCTATTATTAAAAGGCTTTTGGCAAATAGCTAATGGCCATTAGCTAATAGCCAATAGCTAATAGCTAAAACACAAATGCAGTGAAGAATTATCGCGAACTTAACGTTTGGAAAAATGGAGTTGAAATTATCAAAATGACTTACCAAATATCCGAAATGATACCGTCGACCGAAAAATTCGGTATACTTTCTCAAATGACCCGTGCGGCAGTTTCAATTCCTGCAAATATTGCTGAAGGCAGCAGCCGTAATAGTGAAAAGGATTATGTTCGATTTCTTCAAATAGCTTTAGGCTTGGCTTTTGAACTTCAGACTTATTTCATTATAGTAACTGAATTGCTATGGGTAAGTCCTAAAGAAATAATAACGATTCAAAAAAACTGGAAGAAGAGATAAAAATGATTCAGGCGTTCATGAACACTATTAATAGAAATCAAAATAAACAAACCAAAAGTTAAAAGCCATCAGCTACCAGCCATCAGCTATCAGCTACCAGCCATGAGCCATAAGCCAAGAGCATTTGTATCGGTAACCAACGACCTGCTGACCGACCAGAGGGTGCACCGTACCTGCCTTACGCTAATTGATAAAGGGTTTGAACCGCTGCTCATCGGGAGGCAAAAACGCGGCAGCCTGCCCCTGCCTTTGCGCCCCTATCCTGCCCTGCGCATGAAACTGCTTTTTGAAAAAGGAATGCTCTTTTATGCAGAATACAACCTGCGCCTGTTTCTTATTCTTTTATTCAAAAAGACCGGCCTGCTCTTCGCCAACGACCTGGATACGCTGCTGCCAAACTACCTTGTTTCAAAGATAAAGGCCAGCCCGCTTATTTACGACAGCCACGAATACTTTACCGGAGTGCCCGAACTGCAAAACCATCCTGTAAAAAGAAAAATATGGAGCCTGCTGGAAAGGCTTATCATACCGCGGCTGAAAATGATGATTACCGTAAACGGCTCCATTGCCGGACTCTATCACTCCGCTTATGGCAACGATGTAAAGGTAGTACGCAACCTGCCCCTTTCAGACCCAAACCCGCAGCCTATCCCCGGCACCGGCCGCAAGCAACTTGGCCTGCCGGAAAACGCGGATATTGTGCTGCTCCAGGGTGCAGGCATCAATGTGGACAGGGGCGCCGAGGAAGCCGTTCAGGCCATGCAATGGGTGAACAGCGCCCTGCTGCTTATTATTGGCGGAGGAGACGCCATACCCGGCCTCAAAAAACTGGTGAACCGGCATCAGCTCGGTGAAAAGGTAATGTTCATTAACAAACTGCCCTTTGAGCAGCTACGGCAATATACCATAGCTGCCACTATCGGCATTACACTCGATAAAGACACCAACCTGAACTACCGGTACAGCCTGCCCAATAAGCTCTTCGATTATATTCATGCGGGTGTTCCCGTGCTGGCCTCTGCCCTGCCCGAGGTAAAAAAGATAATTGATGCTTATCAGATTGGGGAATGCACCGATTCGGTTACCCCTGAAGCCATTGCCGCCAAGCTGAACGGGATGCTGCGGGATAAGGAACGGCTGAATTGGTACAAGGGCAACACCCTGAAAGCCAAAACCGAATTATGCTGGGAGAATGAAAAGGGGCTGCTCGGGGAACTGATATTGAAAGCAGCGCATCAAACCGAGGCCTGAATACGGCGGGCTGCCGCACAGGAGGAATTACGCCTAAAGTAATTTACTCCGCTTTACAAGATAGGGCAGCAGTACCTGCCGGAACCCTTTGTCGATATGCGCTTCTACAAAATCAATCCGGTACTGCCGGCACCGCAGGAGCAGTTCCTTCCTGTATGCGTCCATCGCGGCAAGATAGCGGTCTTTTACTTCCGAAGGATGCACTTTCACTTCCACTCCGCTTTCCATGTCAATGAACTTGTAAGGCCTGTTGGGGAATAAAAAATCGTCCTCGCCCTGCTTTTGTGTTATGTGGAACAGAATAACCTCATGCTTGTTATGCCTTAGGTGTTGCAGGGCGGCAAAGAGGTCGCCACCGCCGTCTGCCGCTGTGCCCATCATATCGCTGAATATGATGACCAGCGAGCGCTTGTGTACCGCTTCGGCAATGTTATGGAGCGCCTCTGCGGCAAAGGTCTTGGTTTCGCTGCCCGGCTTAAAAGGATGCCACAGCCTTTCAAGTTCGCTGTACAGCATGTTGAGGTGTACCGGCGTGCTCCGCGCCTGTGTATGAAGTGTAAGCTTTTCATTGAACACGCTCAACCCGGCGGCATCTCTCTGCCTGTGCAGCAATTCTATGAGCACGGCGGCGCATTCCACGGCAAAGGTCATTTTATTGTATCCGCCCTCGGGGTAGTACATGGATGAGGAGGAATCTAAAACCAGCTGACAGCGCAGGTTGGTTTCCTCCTCGTATTTTTTAACGAACAGTTTTCCGGTGCGGCCGTAAAGCTTCCAGTCGATATGCCTAGTGCTTTCGCCTGTGTTGTAAATGCGGTGTTCGGCGAATTCAACGGAAAATCCGTGAAAAGGGCTTTTGTGAAGCCCGGTAATGAATCCTTCCACCACTTGCCTTGCAAGCAGTTTCAGACGCGAGTATTCGCCGTATTCACTTAATTTGATGGCAGCCATATTTTATGAAGTAGCCACCGCTGGGCTCCCTTGCGCGGCAGATGAGCCGCTACACCGTTACAACTGCGCCTTCAGCTTGTTTTCGAGCACGCTTTTAGGCGTGGCGCCCACCTGCTTGTCGACTATTTTGCCGCCCTTGAAAAACAGGATAGTGGGTATGTTGCGTATTCCGAATTCGGCCGAAACACCCGGATTATTATCCACGTTTACCTTGCCTACAACAGCCTTGCCTTCGTATTCCTTGGCCAGCTCTTCCACAATAGGGCCTACCATGCGGCAGGGGCCGCACCACTCCGCCCAAAAATCGAGTACCACGGGTTTGTCGCTTTTCAGCACTACTTCGCCAAAGTTTGAATCTGTTATCTCCAATGCCATAAAATTTAATTATTAATAGGTTTCGTTAATATTTTTTTAAAGTATGTTGCAAAGATAAGAATCAAAAATAAATAATTGCCTGCCGCTTTCCGGATTTTTTCAACCGTTGCTTTTTAATAGACGTTCCATAGTGTTAAATACCTTAATCCTCTGCGGGGTCATCCCGTCGGGAAACTTTACGAGTCTTCATTATGTTTATTATTGCAATATGAAATTGCGATATGTTATGCCGGCTTTAGCCCTCTGCCTGTCTTCCTGCCTCGGCAGGGGCGACATGGACGATTACAAAGGCTGCGGGCCAGAAGGCGACGCCAGAAGAGCGGACGTAAGGGAACTGAACACGCAGAAAAACAGGTACGACTTCCCCGACTCCAATCAAATTGACCAAAGCATAAGCCTTTCGGCCATGCTTGCCCCAGGCGAGGATGTTGACCGCTTTAAGGCTGGGCGCGCCGCACAAATAACCGGCTATGTTTCCGCCGTAAAGGTTGGGGGCTATGAAAGCTGCAACTGCCACGCCTCCGATGTGCAGTACCGCGACACGCATATAGAATTGGTGGCCGACAGAAGCGATTCGGGGTCGAAACAATGCGTAATTGTTGAGGTTACCCCGCGGCTGCGAGCCATAATGGCTGCAAAGGGCATAGACTGGAGCACGCCGACCTTAAAAAACACCATCACAGGACACTATATAACCGTACGCGGCTGGATGCTTTTCGACGAGGAACACAAGAAACAGGCATTGAATACGGCGCCGCGAAACCCTTCGGACTGGCGCGCCACGTGCTGGGAGATTCATCCGGTTACCAAAATTGAAATTTGCAAGGATAAAACTGCCCTTTAGGATTGCGGAAAATAGCCTCGCTTTTCTTTTGAAGCGGCTTCTGAACAAATCTTTTTCTCCCGCTATGATATTCGTATTAATTTTGTCCCGTTCAGGGGATGATAAGCAACCCTGATGCCTTTGTAAACTTCCTTAACCAAAGAATTACGAACCCTTAACCGCAAATCAATCTTCCTGTTGAACTGACTGCGGCTGTCTTTCCTTATCGCATGAAACAAAAGTTACATACAGCATCCACCGGCGGCGGAATACCTGTTTCAATATCACCGGGGCCAACCCTGCAAGCTCATAATGAGGGAACCAACGGAGGAAGCAAGGCTGTAAGGATGTTATATATCTGCACACTTGCTGTGCTCAATGCCTTACTTGTGGGAGTTATAGCCAAAGCCATGGTTTATCTTATAGGCCTGGTAACGGGCATATCGTTTTACGGAACCCTTGCAGGGGGCGACACCTCACCGGCAGGCAACCACCTCGGCTTGTGGGTAATACTGGTGCCTGTGGCGGGCGGCATAATTGTAGGTCTGATGGCACGTTACGGCTCACGCGCCATACGCGGTCACGGCATACCCGAAGCCATGGAACAGGTGTTAACCAACGACAGCAAGGTAAAGCCTATAGTAACCCTTTTAAAACCCCTGTCGGCTGCGGTATCCATAGGCACAGGCGGCCCGTTTGGCGCAGAAGGTCCCATTATAGCGGCCGGCGGAGCCTTTGGTTCGCTCATAGGACAACTGCTTAAGATAACGGCCTACGAGCGCAAGGTACTGCTTACGGCAGGAGCCACGGCTGGCATGTCTGCCATCTTCGGCAGCCCCGTTGCCGCCATCATGCTTGCCATAGAATTGCTACTTTTTGAGTTTTCGCCCCGCTCCATCATACCGGTTGCACTGGCCTGCATCACGGGCGACGCCTGCCACCTGTTGTTCTTCGGCTCCCGGCCCATGTTCCTTATGCCCGGCGTTCCGGCGCCCGATCAGCTTCAGCTCCTTGCCTATATTTTAACCGGAGCCATAGTGGGGCTGGCATCGGTGGGGGTAACAAAAATTGTTTATTTTACCGAAGACCTGTTTGAAAAGCTGCCCGTGCACTGGATGTGGTGGCCCGCCATTGGCGGAGTAGCGGTTGGCGTGGCGGGTTACTTTGCGCCTTCCACCATGGGCGTGGGGTACAACAATATAAGCGATATTTTGAACGGCAACCTCGCTGTTCACGTACTCCTGGTTTTGTGCCTTGTTAAATTTGTTTCCTGGTGCATAGCGCTGGGCAGCGGAACATCGGGCGGCACGCTGGCTCCGTTGTTTACCATTGGAGGCGCACTGGGTGCATTGCTTGTTATAGGTTTCAACAAACTGTTTCCCGCCCTGGGGCTTAGTCCGGCCATAGCTGGGCTTATAGGTATGGCCGCCATGTTCTCGGGAGCGGCAAGGGCGCTTCTCACGGCTGTAATCTTTTCATTGGAGACAACAGGCCAGCCCCACCTGCTGCTACCCTTGCTGGGCGGTTCGGCCGCAGCCTACTTCATTTCATATTCATTGATGAAAAGCACAATCATGACCGAGAAAATAGTGCGCCGCGGCGTGCATACCCCCGATTCTTTTGTGCCTGATGTGCTAAATATGCTCAATGTGCACGATGTTTTAAAAGATGAGGTAAATGTGTTCGGCGGGCGGGATACCGTTGGCGAGGTGCGCCGCTTTGTGGAGCAGGAAAAAGACAATAACCTGTTCAACACCTTTGCCATAATTGAAGACAAAGACAGCAGCGCCGTTTTTTCAGGAATCATACGTATGCAGCAGCTGTTCCATTCCAAATACAGCGGCAACGAACTGCTTAAAGACATTGCCACTCCCCCACCGGTGGTTCTGTACGAGGACGACAGCCTCCAGAAAGCCATTGACGAGATGCTGATAAACAAACTGCCCGTTATCCCGGTTGTTCGCAGCCGCAACGACAGCAGCCTTGCAGGCATCATCACCTACCGCGACATTATGGAGGCGTGCCGCATCAAGGAAAGAGAAATTTTGGAAAGGAAAAGAGCCATCTCCCTCAAAAAGGAGGGAAAAAAATTCAGGGTGAAGGTGCGCCGCTGGATCAGATAAGGCTAATTGCCTTTTACAAACACCTTTTTCACCACCTGAAAGTTTACATTGCCTATCCTAACAAGGTAAATACCCGTGGCAAGACCTGTAACATCTATTTCCGTAATCAGGTTGCCGGATGCCGGCACAAGCTGCTGTGAGTTTAGCTGTTTTCCGTTCAGGGCGAAGAGATCGACAAAGGTTTTGTCATTGGAGGGAAGCTGCGAGGCAAGCACATTCAGCTCCTGCCCGTTTTGATAAACGGTAAGTGCGGCTTGTGGCTTTTGCTGTTCGGGCACTCCGAGCGCGCTGTCTATTTTGAAAGAAAATATGCGCGTGTTCTGTCCGCCTGCCGGGCCTACATATTCGTTGCAATGCCAGAAGGTAACCCCGTCGGTGGGGTCGAGGGTGGTGTTGGAATAGTCGCCCCAGCGGTTGTATTGGGTCCAGGAGTTGTTGCCCGATGCGGATCCGTTCACGGCAGTCTGTTCGGCAAAGTTCATGGTGCCGGGAGGGTCGGAGGCAAGCCTGCCGGTGTAACGTATGCCCGGGTAAACGGAGTTAGAAGACACATTGTAGGCCAGCGAAATATTGCCGTAATTATCCATGCAGATACTGCCGTTCCAGCGGCTTATGCCGTCGGCGGGGGCGTAGGTGGCCTGCTGGTATATGCTCCATGTACCCGAAGGCTCGGCCTGGCGCAGCTCATACCACCTGATGCCTGCAACCATGCTGCCCGTATTAACGGTATTGCATAATACCACGGAATTGTAGCCTGTAAACTTCATGTAGCCAACCCTGAAATTAAAGGTGCCGTCGAGCGCATCGAGGCTGTTGGGCTGTGCGGGCTGGCTAATATCCTGATAGCCGCTGGGATTGAAAAAGGCATTGAAAGGCTGTGTGGGCAGCGAATCGGCTATGGCGGATGTTATTGTTTTGGCCGTAGTGTCGGTGGCGAGGCTGTACAGGTAAATGCTGTTGGAATATCCCCCGGAATTAACGTTGTTGAAGAACACAAGGTAGTTAGGCGTTCCATAGGGCGGCAGCACGCCGTCGCAGTCGAAGGTTTTGGGGGCGGTGCTCAAGCTGTTGTTGCCCCCGAAAGGATATTTGGCGGGCAGGTTGCCTACAATCATGCCGGCGGAGGGGCTTCCGGCGAGCATCCTGTTGCGTTCCAGAACGGTGATAAGCTGGGGGCTAAGCGTGTTGGGGCCGTTAAACCATTGAGAGGTGGAATAATACCCGTCGGACCAGATGGAGTACTTGGGGTAATCGGGGTAATTGCTTCCGGTATTGAACCACCAGGTATAATACTGCCCTGCGGGGTCGTTGGTTTTAGATACCGCCACAAGCAGGTAGTAGGGCGGGCTTGCCGGCAGCTGAAATTCGGTTATCACCCAGCGGTCGGCAAACTTGTCGTACAGCACTATGGGGTCGCCGTCGTCTTCGCTCCCGGGGAAGAGGGTCATAAAATCTACAGGACCTGCTATGGAATGCCCCGCTTTGTCATAGACGTGATATTCTGCATTGATGGACTCCACATAATTGTTCGGGCCAACGGCTCCGTTCGGGTCGGGAGGGGTGCCGCTCATCATGGAATCGGCCTCATAATCAATTGCCGGCGCTATTGCATTTGCCGTTCTGGTTCCCTGTACCGTCTGCACTACCGGATCGGCCTCTCCAGCCACGGGTTTAAAACGCGCCCTGTTCAAGGCGTTCGCCTTTTCGCGCATGCGGTCGGCCGCCTCCTTCATCTGCCCTGATGTATGCGGTAATGCCACAGGAAGGTCGCGCAGGGCTTTGGTTACATAAAAACGGCTGGCATGGATATATGCGGGGCCTGTACCAAAGCTTTGTGATACGGCATTGGCCGGTGAAGCGGGAGACGATTGCGCCTGAAGCCGCCCAGTTTTGAATCCTGAAATAAGGGCAATAAATGCCGG
>JABEUT010000280.1 GCA_013044305.1 Bacteroidia bacterium | reverse complement strand
GGCATGAAAGACGGCAGCCGTAAAATTGCCTGGTGTACAAGTGTGGGGCCGGCCGAACTGCTACGTTACTTCGGTTTCGAAGTACATTTCCCGGAAAACCACGGAGCCCTGCTCGGCACCTCCCGCACCGCCGGAGAACTGATTCCGGAGTCCACCAAAATCGGATATTCCGACGATATGTGTTCCTACCTTACCGCTGATATAGGATCGTATTTAAAAAAGCAAACGCCGCTCTCGGAACACTACGGATTACCGGGTCCGCCGAAACCTGATCTTATTGTGTACAGCACCAATCAATGCCGCGAGGTGCAGGACTGGTTCACATGGTTTGGCAGAAAGCTGGGTGTACCTGTAGCAGGCATACATCCGCCTCGGCACCTTGATGAGGTAAGCCCCGAAGTGATACAGGATGTGGCTACACAATATAAAAAACTTGTTCCCGCTTGCGAAATGGCCAGCGGCCATAAATTTGATATTGACAAATTCCGAGAAACACTAAGGTTAAGCAAGGAGGCTACAGAGCTGTGGAAAAAGGTGCTGTGGACCGCCAAGGCTTCGCCGGCACCCTTAAGTTTTTTCGACGGCACCATACACATGGGCCCAATAGTGGTTCTTAGAGGAACACAAATTGCAAAGGACTACTATGGCGGACTTCTTGCCGAACTGGAAACAAACGTGAAGAACGGAGCCGGCTTTCTGGAAAAGGAGCAATGCCGCCTCTATTGGGATGGTATGCCTATATGGGGCAAACTGCGCTCGTTGTCGGAACTCTTTATACAAAACAAAACCGCCGTGGTGGCATCCACTTACTGCAACAGCTGGGTGTTTGACGCTTTCGACGAAAGAAACCCTTTTGAATCATCGGCACAAGCGTACACCGAAATTTTTATTAACCGCAGCGAAAAGGCAAAGCAGGCAAAGCTTGTTGAACTTGTAAAGGATTTTAATATTGACGGCATCATCTTTCATGACGCCAAAACCTGCGCCAACAATTCGAACAACCGTTTTGGCATGCCGCAGCGAATAACTGAAACAACAGGTATACCATGCCTGGTTATTGAAGGGGACCTATGCGATCTGCGTTTCTATTCGGAAGGGCAGAGTATGACAAAGATTGAAACCTTTATAGAACAGATAGAAAGTACGAAAGTGCCCGCCTGATAAATACAACGCCATGAATACAGCAGGAAATATAAGCGCCTACAGGCTCTCGAACGGAGAAGCCGTAAACGCCGCAGAAATAGAACAGCGGATAGCCGGAAGCTGCCACTATGTAAAATATGCCATTGTAAAAAGCAACGGCACCGATGAGGTGTATGCCCTGATATTCCCAGATAAAAATCAATTGGAGCATCCCGGCTATAAAATTACTCCGGAGGAAGGCTGTTTCTGCCCCAGGAACATCGAAGAATTAGGTAAATGTATTCAAGGCTGCATTGCAAAGGCTATGAGTGGCGGTGCAGGCGTAAACCTGAAGTGTGCCGCAATAATAACCAGTGATAAGATTACGGAAAATGCCATGGGGAATTTGAAAAGCGCGGCTCTCGCAGAGCAGGTAAAAAAGATTTTTTCCGACGACATTCCGGCAGAGAGTGAGGCTTTTATAGTAAAATTATAAAATTACTTAAGATAAATAAAAAGGTATATGAACAATGGAATAAGCGAAACCGTTAAGATGAATGGAGTGCCTTCTGCCCAAGCGGGAAAAGGCTTGCTGGTGGGCGTCGTAGGATTAGGACAAGTTGGAATGATACTTGCATTAAAACTGCGCGAGGCAGGATGCAATGTGGCCATTACAGATAAGGATGAGTTTAAATTGAAGAAAATCCGTGAAAACGGAATATCCCTCGAAGGGGTGATACAGGCCAGGCTCGGCAGTGCAGACTTCACCATTTGCAATACGGTTCAGGACATGCGAAACCTTAATCTGGATTATCTCGTTTTTTCGCTCAAATCGTACCATACACCAGGCGCCGCCAAAGAAGCGGAGGTGCTCATGAACGATAAACTAACTGTGGTTTCGGCGCAAAACGGAATTGATGTGGAAGGTCTGCTCACTCCCGTATTCGGCGAATCGAAAACGCTTCGCATGATCATAAATTATGCAGGCAATCAGCTTTCGCCAGGCAGTGTAAAGGTTACTTTTTTTACACCTCCCAATTACCTGGGATCCATTGACGACAGCAGAAAGGATAAGGCATCGGAGTTTGCAGAAATACTGAACAGTGTTGGACTGACCACACAAACAACAGATGCCCACGGCATAATTAAATGCGCCTGGGAAAAAACCATACTCAACGCCTCCCTTAGCGCGCTCTGCGGCGTAGGCAGGCTTACCATGGCGGAAGCCATCAACGACCCCGAAACAAGAGAACTTGTTGAACAGATTATTGACGAAGGAATAAACGTTGCCGAAAAGGAAAAGATAAGATTCCCCGATGAATTTTTGAGAAAGTGCATGCAGTATCTTAAAAACGGAGGCGACCATTTTCCTTCGCTTGCCGTGGATCTGATTGCCAACCGCCCCACAGAAATAGACTATTTAAACGGGAAGATCGTGGAGTACGGCCGGAAGCATTATGTGCGTACTTCGCTGAATCTTGCTTTTACCAACATGGTAAAAGCCATGAGCAACAAAAATATATCAACACGCTTACCCGGCGCAACCGGCGAACTGAATAAAAAGATATTGCACAAGGGGCTCTTGAAAAAGAGCAGCGTTCCGGTAAGCGCTTACAGGGAAATGGATTGTTACCTCGGAATAGACCTGGGCTCGGCTTACACTAAGTTCAGCGTAATTGACGAAAACGGCAAAGCTCTGTTCCGATACATACTGCAGACCATAGGAAAAGATAGAAATGCCATGAACAACGTACTGCAGGCAATACAAAGTTCCTTTAATATAAAATACAGCTGCGCCACAGGTTATGGCAGGAAGCATTTTACAGGTTCGGATACGGTAAAGACTGAAATAAATTGTGCGGCGGCCGGTATTTCGCAATATATAAAGGGCGAAAAGAACATTATTGACGTAGGTGGCGAAGACATAAAGATTATTCATTGCAATAACGACAACCACGTTGTGAACTTTTATATGAACGATAAATGCGCAGCCGGCACCGGAGCCTTCCTGTCGGAGATATGCGAACGCGCCGGTATAGACATAGCCGAAATGAGCAACCTTGCTTCGCAGTCGGACTATAAAAACGAACTGAACAGCTTTTGCACCGTGTTTGCCAAAACCGAAATCATGAACTGGATATTCGACGGGCTGCCTTTGCGCGATGTGGCAAAAGGGGTGTATATATCTATCGCAAACAAGGTTGCAAAGATGAAACTGACGCCGGAAATACCGGTTTTTATGATCGGCGGTGTAATCGGTCATCACCCGTATCTGAAGAATATTTTAAGCGAAAGGTTCAAAAAGGAGATTACCACGGTGGATGAGCCGCAATATATAGTATCCTATGGTGCGGCCTTGTACGCAAAGCAGGAATACAAAAGGAATCTTCCGGCCGCCTCCGAAT
>JABEUT010000043.1 GCA_013044305.1 Bacteroidia bacterium | reverse complement strand
GTCAATGGCCTCGCGGCCCATCATGGCGGGCTTCCAGAGGGGCATTTGTTTTACCACGCGCATAGCCTCTTCATCGCAACCGTAACCGAGTGATTTGTACACATGAATTTGAGTTGTTTTTCCTTCCTTTGTTACCCGAAAGTCAATTTGCACTATGCCGGAGATATTGTGTTTTCGGGCTCTGCACGGGTATTTTGTGTGCTTCAGGATAAATGCATTCATGGAATCCCTTCCTCCCCTGAATTGAGGCATCAACGGCAGAGGATTGTAGAGTTTTTTTGGGGGATGGTTGTTTAAAGTATCCTGTGCAAAACAATTGTGTGCTATTATGCACATTAATAAAACGGTAACCAAATAATGGGCTGTTCTCATACTTGCCGCAAAAGTAAGGAAAAAGCCACAGAATTATTTTATATACTGTTACATTATCGGTTTGTCTTCCATCAGGGGTTATATGCGAATGCCTATTATCAGTATGTCGTCAACCTGTTCAAGCTCTCCCTTCCAGCTTTCCAATTTCTTTTCCAGTTCCGCCTTTTGTTGGTATAGAGGCTGTTGATTGATAGCTAATAGCTTCTCCTGCAATTGGATATATTTAAATTTTTTCCCTTTTGGGCCGCCAAACTGGTCAGCATAGCCGTCGGTAAACAGATAGAGGCAATCGCCTTTCTGCAATTTAAGACTATGAGTTTTGAATGGAGTCTTGAAGTCGTATTTGCCAATCGGCTGTTTATCGGCTTTCACTTCGTGTAAGTTGCCTCCGCTTATGTACCATAAAGGATTGTATGCTCCGCTCCATTGTATTTCTAAACCATTAGCTACAGGCTGATAGCTGATAGCCAGAAGGGATACATCCATTCCGTCTTTTACATCGTTTTCACTCTTTTCAAAAGTTTCAAGCACTAATTCTCTTACCTTATCGAGAATCTTTCCGGGATCGGTAATGCCAAACTCCTTTACACTTCTGTTCAGAGCGTTGGAACAAACTACTGACACAAGCGCTCCGGGAACGCCATGCCCGGTGCAATCGCAGGCAGCCAGGAGAATGAGATCGCCTTCCCGTTCCATCCAGTAAAAATCTCCTGCCACAATATCCTTAGGCTTGTAAAGCACAAATGAATCGGGAAAATACGTTTGAATAAGGGAAACAGGCGGAAGAATGGCATCCTGTAACCGCTTGGCATAGGCGATCGAATCGAGAATGTCCTTATTTTTAGACTCTACAAGTTCTTTTTGCCGGGCAATTTCATCCTTTTGGCGCACTATTTCAGCAGTGCGCACCACCACCTGCTCTTCCAGTTTTTCTTTCTGCGATTCAAGTATCTCTTGTTTTTCTTTTTCCTGCTGCATGGTTATTGCCGAAAGCTGCTTTACACGATTTAATTCAAGCGCAAGAAGCTTACCGGTTTTTGTATAATTATTCACCAATGTAATGGCAACCGATAGTGGTATTACACTTAGTGATATTGCCCAGCTGAAGAAACCAATATCATCTGATTTGCTTACAATAATTATGATCAGCGAAACAATGGATAGTATCATGGACAGAAATATGCCCCGTATGATGGCTTTGATCCCTCTGGTTTTATTTTTTAGTCCGATAATGACAACTCTAATTCCGTCAATTGTGGCAAAAGCAGCTATTATAAAAATAGCTATATCGTAAAGGATAGATGTGTAATATACGTCTGATGGTGCAAAAATTATGAAAAGAGCAAGTGCGGAGCAGGCACCAAAAAGCCATCTCAAATACTTTCGCAATCCGCCGAACACAAGTTGGTGAAGAAAACAAACAAAAACGTAAAAAAGGAATGCTACTATTAAGGCAACTGTGTGATTAAATGCAGTGTTAAGCGCTGAATTCAGGGGTTCCAGAAAGCTTGCGTTCAAGAGGAAAAAGAGAAAAATAAACAGGCAAAGCAGAGAAAAGTAAAAGTTTACCTTCACCGATTTATCCGAGAAGTAAAGTATAAGATATAGAAAGAAAAAGGTGAAGTAGAAGATGCCCAACGATACACTGATTACATCTGATATGCTGTTGGATTTTATAGTTGATTGTAAAGTTTTTCTTTTTTGTGTTTCAGACTGAATAGAAAATCTGAAAAAACCATAATAATCATATAGCTTGGAACCCGTCAGCTCGCCAGTCCGGATTATTAAAAAATTATTTGGTTTTGTAAAGACAAGGTAAAAGTACTTATCATCCTCGTTTATATTTTCATAATTTTGTTGCTTTGCAACGTTACCTTTGTGGAATAAGAGCCTGCCGTTCAAATATACTTCGAATGGCCCCATATAATCATAATTAAAGCATACGGGTACTCCTATTAATGAAGAAGATACGTTGACCGGTATCATATACCACACGTATGCTGAATTTACCCTGGTAAGGTTTTGCTGCCAGTGTGCAGGAATGGTGTCATTCAGCCAATTTATACTATCGCCTGTCTTGTAAAAATATCTGGCTGCAACAAACTCATTTTTTGAATTATTGATATTGGATGTATCAAGTGCAATTAAGCCCAAAAATTGGCGCGATGCAGGATGATTTTTATCCGGTGTGTTGTCAATAATTATGTGTCCATGCCCTCCATTCCCCGAAGTTTTATGTATTTCATATGAGCTTAGAAAAAGGCATGCGGTTAATGTCCCAAGGAGTGAAATCCGGTAGTTGCTCAATTTTGATGATGCAATGCCGGTAAATAAATATTTGAATTTTGATTGCAGATTCATTTTCCGGCAATGTGTTGTTTCTTTGAAAACATAGCCGAAATTATGAGGGTAAGAATTGCGCCTTCAAAAACAGTGGCAATAAATTTTACAATGCCAAAAGATACAGGGTTAAAAAAGAGTGAAAGCAACTTCGATTTTGATTCGGTATCGTCAGCCGGCGGATCGTTAAGCGGAAGTTTTGCTGACAGTGCAAATTCTGCCAACCGGTTTGTAATTACAGGATTGGCATAAAGAAAAAGAAAAAAAGAGATGAAAAATATGAATGAGCAAACAAGAATCATTAACATTCCAATTTTAAAAATATCGGCAAATTGACTGCTAACGCCTCCTGCTTTGTTGCGATAGGCGCGAACGAGCATCACCAGCCCGCCGAAGAGTATGGGAATGACTGAAAATTGAATAGACGCATTATAATTTCCGGAATAATAGGCGACAAATACAATAGAACACATACAAAATGAGGTAACAATTGCCCATAACAGGATAAGCTTTGTTGCTGACTTTTTCATGCTTAGGTACTGGAGTTTATCCTTACAAAAGTAATATATTAACTGCACGAATCAATCCAATAAGAATTATGAAGTTAAATTGCTTTAATTTTACCTCATAAAATGAAACTGTTCGCCGTGAAAATTGTTTTCAGCTTATTGCTTTTACTTATTATTGTTATAACTGCCGGTGCCCAAAACGGAATATCTATTGCAGACGGAACAATAAGCGGAAGGGTGATTGATACGGCTACCGGAATTCCGATTGAATTTGCCTCGGTCGGTATTTCCAAAGGCGACAGCAATTTACAGGTTAATGCTGTAACTACCGACGAAAAAGGAAATTTTACTTTAACTGATATAAAACCAGGCGTTTATACACTCACAGTTTTTTTTGAAGGGTACAAAAAATATACGCTTAGAAAAATAGTTGTTAAACCGACAAAGCTTAATATAGAACTTGGCAACATCAAACTTGCAGCTTCAAGCGCATCACTGCAAACGGTAACCGTTACTGCCGAGAAGGAAGCGATAGAAAGCAAACCGGATGAAATTGTTTTTAACGTTTCAAAAGACCTGACGGCCCAAACAGGAGTGGCTACCGATGTGTTGAAAAAAATACCTGAAGTGAGCGTGGATATAGACGGCAACGTAGAATTACAGGGTAATTCAAATATCCGGTTTTTGATTGATGGAAAACCCTCTACCATTTTCGGCACCAACATCAATGAAGTACTTCAAACCATTCCTGCGAGCCAAATAGAAAAAATAGAAGTGATAACCAACCCCGGGGCTAAGTACGATGTTGAAGGAACAGGAGGAATTATCAACATCATCCTTAAGCGAAGTAAGATAAAGGGAGTGAACGGAAGTGTTTCATTAACTGCCGGGACCCGCATGGAGAATGGAGGGGCGAACATAAATATCCGCAGTGGTAATTTTGGCGTATATGGATATTTTGGCGGTAATGCCACGCTTTCTTCCAACACGCCTTCAACCCTGACACGTGCGGGCACAGATACGGGCTCCACCATGCTGCATTTGTCACAGAATGGCAACGGAACCCTGTCGCGGCAGGGGTACTGGACAGGCACAGGCTTTGACTGGGAAGCCAACCGGTACAATAACATCTATGGAGGCATAAACTATAACCAATCGCTGGGAAACACCACAGCAACAAGCGACCAACAGAGCATATTGAATGGTGCATCTGGCAACACTTTGTCCGATATCAATACATTGCTTAATTCATCTACCCAATACAACCAGAGTTCCGAAGGCGGTTACCTGAACTACAAGCGCACTTTTGACCGGAAAGAGCAGGAGCTGGATGTAGATTTCAATTCTTCCCATACCTCCTCCACACAATATTATTCGCAATCGCAGCAAAACTTACCTTCAGGCAATGTTTTTGAAGGTTCAAATGGAAGCAATCCCGGAACAAATGGTGGTACAAACCTGTCTGTTGACTACCGGCAGCCTGTAGATTCAAATATCAATTTTGAAACGGGTGCAAAGGCAACGTTCAACCGTATCCAAAGCATTTCAGATGTCTCACTGCTTAATCCCCAATCCAG
>JABEUT010000279.1 GCA_013044305.1 Bacteroidia bacterium | reverse complement strand
GGGATTCTGGTAACGCTGATTTAATTAACCCAATCTCCGCTAAAATTTCTTAATCTTAAATTAGAAATCTTAATTCACTCACTAATGCTAATAGACCTTAGAAGCGATACTGTAACACGTCCAACGCCTGAAATGCTGAAATATATGTTCAGCGCAAGGGTAGGCGACGATGTGTACAAGGAAGACCCTTCAATAAATGAATTACAGGAAAAAACCGCGAAAATATTTGGTAAAGAAGCGGGCTTGTTTTGCCCTTCCGGCACCATGACCAACCAGTGCGCCATAAAAGCACATACGCAACCCGGTGATGAGGTGATATGCGATGTTAGCGCTCACATTTTTAATTATGAAGGAGGTGGAATGGCTTTCAATTCAGGCGTACAGGCAAAACTTGTCAATGGGGACCGCGGCAGGTTCACAGCAAAGCAGGTGGAAGAGGTACTCCATCCTCAAGCTGACTGGCTGCCGCGTACTTCGCTTGTTTGCATAGAGAACACAAGCAACAGGGGAGGGGGAAGTTATTACCGCTTGCAGGATGTAAAAGAAATAGCGGAGGTAAGCCATAAAAATAATCTTGCCCTGCATCTCGACGGTGCCCGCATCTTTAATGCACTTACCGAAACCGGTGAAAGCCCTTTGGAGTATGGAAAACTGTGCGATTCTATCTCGGTTTGTTTTTCGAAAGGGCTCGGCGCTCCTGTGGGTTCGGTCATCCTTGGCAGCCATGAATTCATTGGCAAAGCGCGACGGGTGCGGAAGTTGTTCGGAGGCGGAATGCGGCAGGGAGGTTATCTTGCGGCCGCTGCCATCTATGCCCTCGATAACCATATAGGCAGACTTAAGGAGGACCATAAAAGAGCAAAAATTTTAGGAGATGTATTAAAAACCAATAGCATGATTCTTGATATGCTGCCCGTAGAAACAAACATCATCATTTTTACCTTGTCGGACGGTATTACAGCCGAAAAGTTTGTTCAATTGCTCGGCAGGCAAAACATACTTGTGTCGGCAACGGGAAAGCAAACGGTAAGGATGGTTACCCACCTCGATTTTACAGATCCTATGCTGGAAATTGTGGAAAAAGCGATTAAGAATATCTAAGATTCTTAATTTTGCGCCACCTTACCTCTTTAACAAATAATAAATCTAACAGTTGCTTCAGTTATGCCTTATCATTTTTATACCTCCGAACTGGTGGACATTATAGATGTTACCCCGCAGGTTAAACGATTTTTTTTCAGAATGCTGGAGCTGACCGAATTTAAATTCAGCGCCGGTCAGTTTGTTATGCTCGACCTGCCCATTCAGTCCAAAATCACAACACGGTCCTATTCCATTGCTTCGGCTCCGGGAGGCAACACCATAGAACTTATCGTGTCACTCAACGATTCAGGGCTTGGCACGCCATTCCTCTTTAACTCGCTGAAAAAGGGCTTTCAGCTTCCCCTGTCGCAGCCTGCGGGCAAGTTTATGCAACCCCCTGCAACCAACCTTGAAACCGATGTGTGCCTTGTATGCACAGGCACCGGTATTGCACCGTTCAGGGCTTATCTGCGCGATATGGTGAACAGGAACGTGTCGCATAAAAACATTGACCTCATTTTCGGAACACGTTACGAAAAGGACATACTTTACAGGTCCGAAATGGAAGAACTGCACAAAAACCTTAGCGGCTTCCGCTTTGTGCCTGTGCTGTCCAGAGAAACCGGCACCTGGCAGGGCGAAAAGGGTTATGTTCATCAGGTTTACGAAAGGCTCTATGCGGGAAAGCAGCCTGCAATCTTCTATCTCTGCGGATGGAAGGTGATGATAAAAGAGGCCCGCGAGCGCTTATTGAAAATGGGCTACGACAAGAGCCGCATCAAATTTGAATTGTACGATTGAGTAGGCGTGCGGTGCCTAATGGCTTTCGTAGCCGAACATGATAAGGGCGCACATTTCCTTCTGGCTTGGGGGAATATTGTATTCCACATAAAACCTCCCTGTTTTGCATACCACATCGGCAAAGCCTATGCGGTTGCCGGAATCTGAAATGGTGTAGAGGGGCTTCCTGCTCTTATGGTTTTTGTCTTCATCGTACACTGTTACTGTTGTACCCGCAGGCATGGCGGTTATGTTTATCACAATACGGAAACGCTGACCGTTGAACCCGGGAAAATTAATCTCCTTTACCTGCGCAAATGTTTTCGGCTGCAAATGCATTGTGTTTGCATCGTCGTAATAAAAGGGCTTCAGGTATTTGCGGCAGCTGTCGTTTAACTTCGACATGATGCAGGGGCAAACGGTTACATGAACGGGCGGTGCGGCAGGCCTGGCAGGAGGGGGCGCCGCCTGAACTACCGATTTTGTTTCCGGAACGGGTTTGGCTGCCGGTTTTACAGGTTGACGAGTCAGGCTCTTTATGTCGGGCTTTTTTGCAGGCTCGGCAGGTTTTGCATGTTGCGCAGCCATAGCACTGTCGCATTTCGCAATCATCTCTTTCGGATAAGCCTCGCCGGGCTTAAGATTCAGCGCCGCGGTATAATCAGATTTTGCAGTATTGTAATCCTTATCCCTGAATTCCCCGTCGGCCTTTTTAATCAGCTCTTTATACTTGGCGTTAAAGGCATCGTAATCATCAATTATCTTTTGAATCTTTTCGTGCATGGAAGCGCTGTAATCCGCATCATAAGTAAAATCTCCCTTGCCGCCGTTGAGCGTTGGCGAATAAGCCACTTTTGCTATGGGCTGCTGAAGAAGCTGCTCAAGTCTTGCTTCAAAGTTGCCGCCGGTCATAAGCGGAAAAATATCAACCTCGGAGATGGATGTGTAGGGGTCGAAGCCGTGTGAAACCCTTTCGGCCGGAACATTTTTGGTTGAAAAACTTATTTGCTTAGTAATGTAGCCCGCCTTCGTAAAGGAGATCATGTAATCGGTTCCTGAAGAAAGGTTGAAATCAAATCTGCCGTCGCTTGAATTTATTGTATTTACCGCACTGCCACCCGCATACACGGTTATTACCGCGCCCGGCAGCTTTCTGCTGTTTTCGGTAACTGCTCCCTTAACCTCTATCGCCCATTTGTTGGTTTGAGTAGATGCCCCTATGTAGAGAAGACAGGCAAGAAGGAGAATAAACAAATAAAATCCCGTTCCCTTGATATTTTTGAGATATATGACGGCCCTGCACATAATTATTGACCAAATATAATTTAAAAATAATATTATAACCGGAATAGGGATTCCTTAGCCGCTGCCATGCTTTATTT
>JABEUT010000278.1 GCA_013044305.1 Bacteroidia bacterium | reverse complement strand
ATTTTTACGTTGCTGTGCTGTTTCGGTGTTGGCTTTGTGGCGAAGTTCATAGGCAAGCGATTCGAGTTCAATACGCTTCAGGAGGTCATAGAGCGCCTCGCCCCCCATTTTTGCAATGAATTTGTTCGGGTCGTTGTCATCGAGGTGCTGATTTTCTTTGGGCAATGCCTCCAGTATTTTCAGGTATTCATCTTCGCTCAAAAAAGAATATTTTTTTACTTCCGGGGCTTCTGCCACGCCGGGCTGAATAACAATATACTTTTCATAATATACTACCATTTCGAGTTTCTTGGTGGAAAGCCCGAGCAGGTAGCCTATTTTGCTTGGCAGGGAACGTACATACCAGATGTGCGCTACGGGCACTACGAGGGATATATGCCCCATGCGTTCGCGCCGTACCTTCTTTTCGGTAACCTCTACGCCGCAACGGTCGCAGATGATGCCTTTGTAACGTATGCGCTTATACTTGCCGCAATGACATTCCCAGTCCTTTGTCGGACCGAAAATACGCTCGCAGAAAAGTCCGTCGCGTTCGGGCTTGTATGTGCGGTAGTTAATGGTTTCCGGCTTTAATACTTCGCCATGTGAACGACCTAGTATTTTTTCTGGAGAAGCAAGGCTGATAGTTACCTTGGTAAAATTACTTCTCTGTTTTTGTTCCCTTGAAGAAGCCATATTTTGAGTGATGTATTATAAGTTATTAGACCAGTTCTATTGTTTATTCGTTCTTCGCAATCTTAATCCATTTTCATTTCCAGACCAAGTCCGTGCAATTCATGCAGCAGCACGTTGAACGATTCAGGGATACCCGGTATGGGCAGGTTGTCGCCTTTTACTATTGATTCATACGTTTTGGCTCTTCCTATCACATCATCCGCTTTCACGGTAAGCATTTCCTGCAGCACATGCGATGCGCCGAAGGCTTCCAGCGCCCATACTTCCATTTCTCCGAAACGTTGTCCGCCGAATTGTGCCTTACCGCCTAATGGCTGTTGCGTAATGAGCGAATAAGGTCCGATGGAACGTGCGTGCATCTTATCGTCCACCATGTGCGCCAGTTTAAGCATATATATCACTCCTACTGTTGCAGGTTGGTCGAAGCGTTCTCCCGTGCCTCCGTCGCACAGGTATGTGGCGCCGAAGGTGGGAACGCCGGCTTTTTCGGTCCATTCTTTAATCTGGTCAATGGAAGCTCCGTCGAATATAGGGGTTGAGAACTTCACGCCCAATTTCTGGCCTGCCCAGCCGAGCACGGTTTCGTATATCTGCCCCAGGTTCATACGCGAAGGCACGCCTAAGGGGTTCAGCACAATGTCCACAGGTGTTCCGTCTTCGAGGAAGGGCATATCTTCTTCCCTTACAATACGGGCTACAACGCCCTTGTTACCGTGCCGTCCGGCCATCTTGTCGCCCACTTTAAGTTTCCTCTTCTGGGCAAGGTAAACTTTGGATATCTGGTTAACGCCTGAAGGAAGTTCATCGCCAACGGTAATAGCGAACTTTTTGCGCTTGTTAATGCCCATCAGTTCGTTATTTGCCAGTGTAAAGTTGTGTATGATTTGCTCAATGATGGCATTTTTGTCTTTATCATGTGTCCACCTTTTGGGGTTTACCTCCAAAAAGTTCAGTTTTTCGAGTAGCTTTTGGGTGTATTTTGTTCCCTTGGGTATTACTTCATCCTTCAGGTTGTTGAATACCCCGTTTGAAACTTTTCCATTTAGTATTTCGAATAGTTTTTCAACAAGCTTGGCTTTCAGCTCCTCCACTTCTTTGGCATATTCCTTGTCTATCTTTTCCAGTTCGGCTTTTTCGTCGAGCTTGGCTTTTTTATCTTTCAGGTATTTCTGGAACAGCTTGCAATCTATAACCATACCTTCTACGCCCGAGGGTACGCGCAGCGATGCGTCTTTCACGTCGCCCGCCTTATCGCCGAATATGGCGCGCAGCAGTTTTTCTTCAGGCGAGGGGTCGCTTTCGCCTTTCGGGGTTATTTTGCCTATGAGTATGTCGCCTTCCTTTACTTCCACGCCTACCCGTATTATTCCTCTTTCATCGAGGTTTTTAGTGGCTTCTTCGCTCACGTTTGGTATATCGGGTGTAAGTTCTTCGGGGCCGCGCCTTGTGTCGCGTACTTCGAGTGAATATTCGTCGATGTGTATGGATGTGAACAGGTCTTCTCTTACAACGCGTTCCGAGATAACTATTGCATCTTCAAAGTTATATCCCTTCCATGGCATGAATGCCACTTTCAGGTTTCTGCCCAGGGCCAGTTCCCCGTCGGAGGTGGCGTATCCTTCGCACATAATTTGCCCTTTAACCACCTTTTCGCCTTTTTTTACAATAGGCCTAAGGGTAACCGAGGTGCTTTGATTTGTTTTCCTGAATTTTGTGAGAGGATACGATTTTACATCGCCTTCGAAGCTCATTAGTTTTTCTTCTTCGTTCCGGTTGTAATGTATTACTATTTCTTTGGCATCAACCCTTTCCACCACGCCAGGTCCTTCGGCTGTAACAAGCACGCGCGAAAATTCGGCAACGTGCTTTTCCAGTCCGGTGCCTACTATGGGCGATTCGGGGCGCATGAGCGGTACTGCCTGCCTTTGCATGTTTGAGCCCATAAGCGCACGGTTGGCGTCGTCGTGTTCCAGGAACGGGATGAGCGAGGCGGCAATGGATGCAATCTGGTTAGGGGCAACGTCCATCAGGTCGACTTTGTTCTTTTCAACTATCGGGAAGTCGCCTTTAAAGCGCACCTTCACCTGCGATTCTTCGAATGCCCCTTCACCCGAAATAGGAGTGTTACAAGGGGCAATTACTTTGTTGTCCTCTTCTTCGGCCGATAGATATACGGGGTCACTGGATGTAATAACTTTACCTTTTTCTATCTGGTGGTATGGTGTTTCAATAAATCCGAGCGGGTTTATTTTGGCAAATACGCACAGGGATGAAATAAGACCGATGTTGGGTCCTTCGGGAGTTTCTATGGGGCAAAGCCTTCCGTAGTGTGTATAGTGCACGTCGCGCACCTCAAATCCTGCCCTTTCTCTCGACAAGCCTCCGGGCCCGATGGCCGATAATCTGCGTTTATGTGTTATTTCGGACAAGGGGTTGGTCTGGTCCATAAATTGCGAGAGCTGGTTGGTGCCGTAAAAGGAGTTGATTACGGAGGTAAGCGACTTGGCGTTGATAAGGTCGAGCGGTGTAAACACCTCGTTGTCCCTAACGTTCATTCTTTCGCGAATGGTTCGCGCCATACGTGCCAGTCCTACACTAAATTGAGCATACAACTGCTCGCCTACCGTTCTTACGCGTCTGTTGCTCAAGTGGTCGATATCGTCCACATCGGCATTGGAGTTGATGAGCGCAATAAGGTATTTTACTATGGCTATAATATCCTCGCGGGTAAGCACCCTTGTGGTTTCGGGCGTTTGCATGCCCAGTTTTTTATTAATACGGAAGCGTCCTACTTCGCCGAGGTCGTAACGCTTATCCGAAAAGAATAATTTGTCAATAATGCCGCGTGCGGTTTCTTCGTCCGGCGGTTCGGTGCTCCTAAGCAGGTGATAGATAAAATGCACCGCTTCCTTGGTGGAATTGGTGGTATCTTTCTGCAGGGTGCTGTATATAATGGCGTAGTCGGCCGATTTTTTATCCTCTTTGTGCAGGATAATTGATTCGGTTTTGGAGTTCAGAATTCGCTCAATATGCCCTTCCTCGAGTATGGTTTCGCGCTCTACTATTATTTCGTTACGCTCTATGGATACTACTTCGCCGGTGTCTTCATCCACAAAATCTTCAACCCAGGTGCGCAGCACCCTTGCTGCAAGTTTTCTGCCTACCGATTTTTCAAGACTTTCTTTTGTAACTTTAATTTCATCTGCAAGTCCGAAGAGCTCCAGTATCTGCTTATCTGTTTCAAAACCTATGGCGCGGAAAAGTGTGGTAACAGGCAGTTTCTTTTTACGGTCTATATAAGCGTATAATACATTGTTGATGTCGGTGGCAAATTCCATCCAGGCGCCTTTAAACGGTATGATACGCGCCGAGTATAGTTTTGTGCCATTGGGGTGGCGGCTTTGCCCGAAGAATACTCCCGGCGAACGGTGCAGCTGGGATACAACTACCCTTTCGGCTCCATTTATAATAAAGGTTCCGCGGGGGGTCATATAGGGTATGGTACCCAAATACACGTCTTGAATAATGGTCTCGAAATCAACGTGATTCGGGTCATTGCAATATAATTTCATCTTACTTTTCAGCGGCACGCTGTAAGTTAGTCCTCTTTCAATGCACTCCTCCATGGTATAGCGCGGAGGATCTACAAAATAATCGAGAAACTCGAGGACAAATACATTCCGCGCATCGCTGATCGGGAAGTTTTCCATAAAGGCTTTATAAAGCCCTTCATTTTTCCTGTTTTCCTGCGTTGTCTCAAGCTGGAAGAAGTCTCTGAAAGATTGAACCTGAATATCTAAAAAGTCGGGGTAATCGGTATGGAATTTAGCGGCAGAGAAGTTAATTCGCTGCTTTTTCTTGCTTGTTGCTGACATAGCGTATGTATTAGGGTCGTTGATTAAAAAGTGTACTGCTTATACCTTTTTTTCCGGACAAAAACGTATTACAAATTGCTGAAAACAGCCATAACCCTGACACATTGCCCTGAATCAGGGAATATATCCTGGTTATGGATAGTATTAATATGGGGGTTTCCGCCCTTACTTAACCTCAACTTCGGCTCCTGCTTCGGTTAGTTTTGCTTTAATAGATTCTGCTTCTTCTTTCGATACGCCTTCCTTAACCGGTTTCGGCGCTCCGTCAACCAGGTCTTTCGATTCTTTAAGCCCCAGTCCGGTGAGTTCTTTTACAACTTTTACCACTTGCAGTTTTGCCTGTCCGCCGTTTTTCAATATTACATCGAAGCTGGTTTTTGCTGCTGCTGCCGCTCCGCCTCCGGCTCCGCCTGTGGCGGCTACTGCTACCGCTGCTGCTGCAGCAGGTTCAATACCATATTCATCTTTCAATATTTTAGCTAATTCGTTGACTTCTTTTACAGACAGGCCAACCAATTGTTCTGCGAATGCTTTCAAATCTGCCATGGGGTTTTTGGGGTTTTTAGGGATTGATTAATTAAAAAGGGGCGCAAAGATACGCTTTATTTTATTGCAAAATAAATTTTTGTTGATAAATTTTTAAAATTATTTTTCTTCTTTCTCCGACAGGGTCTTTACTATGCCGCTAAGCTTGTGCCCGCCACTCTGAAGGGCGCCAATAACGCGCTTTGCAGGGCTTTGCAGCAGTGCAATAATGTCGCCGATAAGCTCGTTCTTCGTTTTAAGGGCGCTCAATACGTCGAGTTGCGCGTCGCCTATGTATACGCTGTCTTCAACGTAAGCGGCTTTAAGGGTGGGTTTGCTGTTTTCTTTTCTGAATTCCTTCATTACACGTGCCGGTGTGCTTGGCTGTTCGCCAAAGAGCAGGGCAGTGTTGCCGGTAAGGGTGTCGTATATGGGTGCAAATCCGGCGTTGGCCGTTTTCTCCATAGCTTTATGCAAGAGGGTGTTTTTTACAACCGTAACGTGTACATTCTCCTCAAAACATGCGCGGCGGAACTTATTTATGTTAATCCCGGTAAGGGTAGAGGTATCGGCTAAGTAAAAGTTCTTATTGGCTTGAAGCAAACTTGCCAGTTCGTCTATTTTTATATTTTTCTCTTGCTTGTTCATGGTCGTTAATTTGATAATTTGATAATTTGATAATTTGTAAATTATCAATACATCGAAATTGATTTATAATCCGAATGCTTTGGTATCTATTTGTATGCTTGGGCTCATGGTGCTGCTCATATACATGCTGCGTATATAAGCTCCTTTGGAGGCGGCCGGTTTTGCCTTAACGATGGTTTGTATAAACTCGTTGGCATTTTCGGCAATCTTTTGCCCGCCGAACGATACTTTTCCTACTGCCACATGTACAATGCCGTCTTTATCGGCTTTATACTCTATTTTACCGGCTTTGCTGTCTTTTACTGCTTTGCCTACTTCCATGGTAACGGTTCCAATCTTCGGATTGGGCATGAGTCCGCGCGGGCCGAGTATCTTACCCAAACCGCCTACCTTACCCATTACTGCCGGGGTTGCTATTACCACTTCCACGTCGGTCCATCCGCCTTTTATCTTGTTTATGTATTCATCCAGCCCTACGAAATCGGCGCCGGCTGCTTTGGCTTCCTCTTCCTTATCGGGAGTGCACAGCACCAGTACGCGTACATTCTTGCCTGTGCCATGGGGCAGGCTTACGGTGCCTCTCACCATCTGGTTCGCCTGTTTCACATCTATGCCGAGGCGTACGCTTATCTCAACCGAGGCGTCGAACTTGGCGGTGCTTATTTCCTTCACCAGGTTTGCTGCTTCGGTAAGGGGGTATTCCTTAGCAATGTCGTATTTTGACAAAACGGCTTTCCGCTTTTTACTTATTTTGGCCATTGGGTATAGTTATTATGAGCTGTTAGTTTTTGATTACTTCAATGCCCATGCTGCGGGCTGTTCCTTCTACCATTTTCATTGCCGATTCCACGGTAAAACAGTTCAGGTCGGGCATTTTGCTTTCGGCTATTTTTTTAACCTGTTCTTTGGTTATTTTGCCTACCTTCTTTTTATTCGATTCTGCCGAACCCGATTCTATTTTCAGTGTTTCCTTTATTTGTGAGGCAATCGGGGGATTCTTTATAATGAATTCAAACGATTTGTCGGAATAAACCGTAATGATAACCGGTAATATCTTGCCGGCTTTGTCCTGCGTACGTGCATTAAACTGCTTGCAGAACTCCATAATGTTTACACCTTTGGCGCCTAACGCCGGTCCTATTGGCGGAGCCGGATTGGCTGCTCCGCCTTTTATTTGAAGCTTTACAAGCCCCGATACTTCTTTTGCCATAATTTTAGCTTTTGGCTATTGGCTGTGAGCGTCTGCTACCAGCCTTTAGCCTGTTTTATATTAATATTAACTTTCCTTTTTTACCTGCATATACGTTAGCTCCAGCGGTGTTTTCCTGCCGAATATTTTCACGCTTACTTTAAGGCGCTTCTTGTCATCGTTCACTTCCTCTATGGTTCCCACAAAACTGTTGAAGGGTCCGTCAATTATCTTTATGCTTTCGCCTACAAGGAATTTGATATTCATTTCGGCATCGCTTTCCGACAGTTCGTCAACTTTGCCCAATATTCTGTTGGCTTCAGCTGGCCGCAGCGGAATGGGGTCGTCGCCTTTCTTGCTGCCCAAAAATCCTATTACGCCGGGTACTGCCCTTATTACGTGGGGCAGTTCGCCTACCAGTACGGCTTCAAGAAGCACATAACCGGGAAAGTAGCTTCTTTCTTTATTTAACTTCTTGCCTTCCTTTATCTGAATGTACTTTTCCATAGGTATAAGCACCTGCGATACATAGCGCTGCAGGTTATGCCTCGTTACTTCGCTTTCTATTTGCTGCTTTACCTTTTTTTCCTTGCCGCTGACAGCCCTTACCACATACCATTTTTTAACCTGGGTATCGGCGCCTTTGGCAACTGGGGCAGAGGCTTTAACATCTCCTGTGCTTGTCATGGCTGCTTATTGATTGAAGAAGTTATAGAATACGCCCATGATTTTGCTAAAACTGAAGTCCATTGCAAATATCATGAATGAAATGATGAGGGTGGCGATAAGTACGACTATGGCGCTACTCTGCAGTTCGGAGCGTGTGGGCCAGCTTACTTTATGGTTCAGCTCGTCTGAAATTTCATCGAGGTATGCTCTTACTTTATTGCTCATAGGTTCATATTATCTACAATAGGGTTTTCGGCTTTACACAGATAAGGGTTGTATCAGCCTGCTTCCTTATTTATTTTTTTATCTCACTGTCATTTTTCAGTATGCACGGGTGGAGAGACTCGAACTCCCAGCCAACGGTTTTGGAGACCGCTACTCTACCAATTGAGCTACACCCGTTTGTAGCTAATTAGTAATTAGCAATTAGTAATTAGTAACCTGCCGGGAAATTTTAATTACTAATTACTAATT
>JABEUT010000277.1 GCA_013044305.1 Bacteroidia bacterium | reverse complement strand
GTTTGCTTCATTGCCTTCGGAAAAAAACAGGTGAGCAACTATATTGCGCACAAAATAATTGAGTTCACAAAAAAGTAAAATAAACGAACTATAAACTGACTGCTGAAGCTGACCACTGTTAATTACCAAAACATATTTGAAAAATGAATGCATTTGAAGAACTAAAAAGCCGTAAAGCCGAATTGACTGTTCAATGCAAGGCTAAAGCAGAAGAGATAAACCTGCAAACCGATTATATTATAGGTAACTTCGGTAAAATAGCCGTAGGGAGCCTTCTGGGCGATATTTTGAAAAAGAACAACTCCGACACCCGTTCCGAAATACTTAAGATACTTGTAGCCGAAGGCATAGATACGGCAGTGAACATACAAAAAGACCCGCACCACATAAAGGACAAGCTGCTCGATGCCCTTAAAAAATCGGCGACAGGTGTGCTGAACCTGTTGATAAAATAGACGCTCCAAAGCCCCTGTCTCCGCCTGTACATACCCTTTCCCATGCTTGCGTTATGTGGCAGTTTTATTGCTGCTTTTCAATTTGCATTTACAGGAAGGCTAAGTTTTACGGATTCTCTTATTCGCGGCGCTTTTTATTTTAAGGGCTTATCCAAGCTGTGTTAATAAATTGTTGAAAATTAGTTTATCTTTCAGACTATCAGTAATTACTGATAGTGCCGCCATTTTGGCGACCGTTTTACGAAAAAATGATAAGTATCAAGTGCGGGGTAAAAGAAATATGTTATACTTGCACTTTTTTTAGCATCTTAGTTTTTGAAAATAAGGCATTTACATCCCATTGAAATTTTTGGCAGCGCACTGTACTGCAATACGGAATACTTTGCAAACATTGACATTAATCAATGTTTCGCACAGATAACCCCATTATGCAGGAAGATAATGCTAATTTAATGTAAAAGTAACTATACATTCATGTATAAATAATAATACACTTGTTTTTCCTTAACACAACTAAATTTTAAATTAGAATAACGCACATGAAAAAGTCATTCGTACTTCCGTTACTATTTCTCATGTCTTTTATGGTAACAGGGCAAACCAGAATTGTTTCAATTGTTTCTGGTAACTGGAATACGGCTTCCACCTGGAGTCCTGCTATTGTACCCGGAGCAACAGATACGGCTGTAATTAACAATACAATTACCATACCTAATACATCACAAGTTTCAAGATTGGTAATAACAAAAACCGGAACATTAATAAACACGTCAACACTTACTGTGAACAATTCTTTGATTGACAGCGGCGCATACACTGACGTATCCGGCACGGTGAAGCTTGCCGGCGCGGCAGTTATCAAGCTGGGCGG
Organism: Bacteroidia bacterium; assembly: GCA_013044305.1. Classification (GTDB taxonomy): domain Bacteria; phylum Bacteroidota; class Bacteroidia; order JABEUT01; family JABEUT01; genus JABEUT01. The sequence continues at coordinate 1,746 of JABEUT010000277.1, read as the reverse complement.
TACCCAAACCCTGTCATTTTTCAATCTTATTGTGAACAATGCAACAGGGGTAACTGTAACAGATACCATTAAAGTTAAAGGGGGATTGAAATTGAAGAACGGCATCCTGAACGTTTCTTCCGGTTACCTGGTGCTGCAAGGCGACGCAACATATAATGGCAGGGTTGTTTCGGTTTCATCGGGCGATATTTCCGGGCAGTTTACCGCACAGATATGGGATAGCAGGTGCGCCACTTATCCCATATCAACAGACTACTCTACTTATGGTTCGTGCATGAACACTAACTTGAGCGATATGGGACTACTCTGGTGGTACAATGCCTATACTTACGATGAAACACAACCCGGACCAAAATCGAACGGCTATGTAATGCTACCCAACAATACTGCAAACATTAACAGGGGTCAGGGCTTTTTTTATTTTTATTCCAACTATGGCGGCGGACAGAACTTTCCGCGGCAGATACCGGTAACCGGTTCCTTGAGTTTTCAAACCCCTTTCGTATTCCCTGTTACCTACACCCCATCGGCAGGTCCGGCAAACGATGGCTGGAATCTTATCGGCAACCCTTATCCCGGAACTATAAACTGGAATTCGGGCTGGACCAAGTTACATGTAAACAATGCAATTTATACATGGAATACCTGTTCGAAACTCTATGCATCGTACGTTAATTATGTAGCCACTAACGGCGGCAGTAAATTTATTCACGAATATCAGGGTTTTTGGGTGCAAACCAACCACAGTAACCCGGTTCTTAAGGTAAAATCTTCCTCGATAAAGGTGAATAACCCCGCTTTGCTGATACCGCTGCAAGCCGATACCATTCCCATGGCTTTGCACATTTATCTCGGCAGCGATGAAATAGCAGTAAGGCTCGACAGCAACGCCACCAATGGTTTCGATACCCTGTTCGATGCCCGCGCGCAACTGACCGACAGCTCCAGGCTCTATTCCTTCGTCAATGGCGATACAGCCAACGATGAATATGCAGTTAACGCTGTGTACGATTCAAACCAAACTATACCTTTTGCCGTAAAAGGCAGCGGCACATTAACCTTCAGCGGGTTAAGTTCGCTTTCCGGAATTACAGTTTACCTGAAAGATATTCAGAATGCCACAACAGTTGTTATAGACAGCGCCTTGCAATACACTTACATTCAGCCGCCGGCGCTGGATACAGTATTTAATAACCGTTTCGAATTAATTTTCAAGAAATCGCCGCTCTCGGTGCAGCCGGTTGTAAACCAGCCCGGAGCCGCCTTATGGCCCTGCCCGTCGAACGGACATTTATTTGCCCGTGTTATCCAACCCGGAATAATAAGCATATACGATATGGGCGGCAACGCTGTTTTTACGCATAGCCTCGCCTCCGGCGACAACTCACTATGTTTCAGTATTCCTTCCGGCGCCTACACGGCAAGGATAATGAATACTGACAATAAGTTGGTATATCAGTGCAAAATTGTTGTTCTGAATTCAGGGCAATAACAGATAAAAAAACCATTATGATTTACCCGTACCATGCGGTTGAAACAGATTGGCGTTGGAAGGGTTTGCTGATAATATGGTTTATTTCAGTTCAAACTTAATGGTCATGGTACCCGTCTGCTGGGGTATGTTCCTGTCGTTGGTTCCGGTGAATTTGGTGCCGAGCGCCGCCTTTTTTGCTAAGGAATAAAGGTAGGGGCTGCTCGTGGTGGTGCCCTGTTCCCCGGGCACGGCCTGTATTACATTACCTTCTC
>JABEUT010000042.1 GCA_013044305.1 Bacteroidia bacterium | reverse complement strand
TGCCTTATGTGTATATAAGAATAAATTATTAATAGGAGGCGATTTATACAAAGTTGGTAATGACTCCGCTGATATTGCAATATATGATGGCGTAAAAATGGAACCACTTTTACCGGATTTAAAAGATGTAAGGGCATTTGCCGTTTACAAGGATACACTTTATGCCAGTGGAATGACTAAAAGAATAACAGGATATTGTGGTGTATTCAAATGGTGTGGTTCTCAATGGCATCCTGCATTTAGCGAACTGAAAGCAGGTTATGCCTATACTTTTGCACAGGACAGTACAGGCGGTCTTTATATAGGAGGTAACGGGAAATTTAAATTGAAAAACGGAAAGACTTCTAATTTACTGATTGGCTTACTCACCAATTCAAAATAGCATTGCATTTACTATAATCTGTAAAGTTTTTCACTTTCTCATTTAAGGGAGGAGTGGAATTGAGATTGAAAAGTAAGAATTAGTGGTAATTCTGTGTTCACTCCATAAAAGTTCCGGTTAGCATGCTTATCTGCCGAAACTTGTACTTTTGCCCTACGACAGCAAAGATACATGCCGGCGCCATGCAAAGACAATAAAATGCAATTCAATTAGTTTATATTTGCCGAAGAATAACCCGAATTGAATGGCTCCAGATAAGCAACTTTTTTTTAGATTGTTCGCCCTACTCATAGTTTTGGTCTCTACGGGCGGGGAACTTGTTGCGCAGAGAGCAAACCCGCCCGGCAGCCACGCCGACAGGGTAGTTCCGTTGCATACCAATCCGGTATTAACTTCACTTGCCAGAAAAAAAGGCAAGACAAACAAATTGCATAAAATAACACCGCCGCCGCAGAATCCGATAAAGACGATCGGACTGCCCTTTATAGACGATTTTGCAAAATCTGGCCCATATCCCAATCCAAAACTGTGGCAGAATAACAATGTATTTGTAAACAACAGTTACCCGATTTGCCCGCATACGTTAGGTGTGGCAACCTTCGACGGGGTAAATTCAATAGGCATGCCCTACAACCCAAGCTGCCCGTTAAACGGTTCCTATCCGGCCGATACCCTCACCTCGCAGCTGATAGCACTGTATGCCGCCTGCCCTACGCACAGCCCCGCCGATTCAGTGTACTTTAGTTTTTACTGGCAGGCAGGAGGACTTGGCGACCCGCCCAAACCCAACGATACCCTTGTGCTCGAATTTTTCAACGGTTCGGTATGGAATGAAGTGTGGTATCATTTGGGTTATACTCCCCAGCCGCCTGATACGGGCTTTCATTTGGTGATGATACCCATTGACAGCAGCGAGTATTTCATCAACGGCTTTCAGTTCAGGTTCCGCAGCTATGCCAACACATCCGGTAACCTCGACCACTGGCATATTGACGAGGTTTACCTGAACTACAACCGCTCCTTTGCCGATACTGCGCAATTTGCCGTTTCGTTTGTTTATGAATGTCCATCGCTTCTTAAAAATTACCAATTCGAGCCCTGGGAGCAATTTGAGCCCGGCGACCTGAAATCGTCTATTACCTCGCCCAACAGGAATAACGACACCATAACTATAAACACCACCTATACCGCATACGTAACTCCCGCCGGCTTCATGACCCCTTATAACGGAGGCGCTCAAAATGCCACGCCGTTCTACATCACCGGATACATGAACTATAACCCGTTTACTGCTCCATCATACTCCTATACGGCAGCACCCTTAAGCGGTCCCATAACCTATGATCTTACGCAGGTGCTTGTTACCACTCCGTCTTACAAGGATGGCTCCATTGATACGCTACAGTTTAAGCAGATATTTTCCAACTATTACGCCTACGACGACGGAACGGCAGAGGGCGCCTACATGGTAAACGGCAACAACAACCCTGTGCAACTGGCAGAGCAGTTTACCCTGAACAACCCCGATACACTTACAGGCGTGTACATATTTTTCAGCTATGTTATGACCAACACAACGGGTTATACCTTTTTGCTTACCTTATGGAATAATGCAGGAGGCATGCCGGGCAGCATCATTTACGAAAACGATTCAATATATAATCCGGTATTTCCCGATTCGCTTGACGAGTTTGTGTATTACAAGTTCAATAATCCGCAGCCGATACCGGCAAACACCCCTGTATATATAGGACTAACTCAAACTTTCGGCGACTCAATAAATATAGGGTGGGACTGGAACAACAACAACCAGTACAAGGTATTTTATAACATAGGCCTCGGCTGGAACTTCAGCAGCTACCCCGGCTCGCTGATGCTTAGGCCAGTGTTCGGGAAACATAACTTTAATGCGGTGCAGGAAGTGCAAAACGCTTCATCTTCGCTTATGCTTTACCCCAACCCCGCACAAAACGAGGTATACCTGAATATGCCCATGCTGCCCGGAACCCTGCTGCGCATTTATGGGGCAGACGGCAGGCTGTGGCTTGAAGATAAAAACTTTTCGGGTAACAAGCTTGATGTTGCCGGCTTGCCCAGAGGCTTTTACTTTCTTCAATTTACGCCCCAAGACGGGGCGCCGATGAGTTTTAAACTCGTAAGGCTTTAATCACAGTTTGTATTGAATGGCAAGTCCTGATAGCAGGGTTCATACAAAAATATGCCTGCATGTTGTTAATTCAACGGGATATACTATTTTTGCAGCCTCATTTTTTAGGATAAACACTCCTCGGTAGCTCAGTTGGTTAGAGCATCTGACTGTTAATCAGAGGGTCACTGGTTCAAGTCCAGTCCGGGGAGCAGTAAGAGAAACGAGGTATTGCCGTTAGGCTATTTAATTTCATCCAGCAGTTTCCTGCATTTTATTTTGGTGTCCGCAGCATCGTCGCCGGCATAATCGGCTTTAATAGCCATGTTCAGCCATATTTTGGCATCTGCATCCTTTCCCATTTCGTGATAAGTAAATGCCATTTCGTATTGGTGCAGTATATAACCCGGCTGATAAATGTACGCATGTTCAAAAGCGTTTATTGCGTCCTGTAATGTGGCTTGAGGCAGCGAGGTTCCATAAAAAGTTTTCATGGCAAAGCGTTCAAAGCCGTTCAATTCGGCAAGCCTCCTGTACCATCTGCCCAGCAGGTGATAAGCTCCGGCATGGCGAGGGTCTGATTTAAGGCATTTATCTATTTCTGTTTTCATTGCTTTGGCGTTTGCTATTTGTTCTTTGCTGCCGGCGTTTTCGTTTAGAACGCCTATGGCAAAAGCTTTGGCATAATGAGCCTCGGCATTGTTGCTGTCGGCTTTTATGGCTTTTTTTGCAAGATATAGTGCAATGTTGTATGCGGCGGTGCGCTCTTCATCGGTGGCAGAGGTTTGGTCGTGCCATACTTTGGCATACAGGTAGGCGCAGTTTGACAGATAACGTGTATCGCCCGAATCGGATTTTAACAGTGACTCAAAGACGGGCAAGGCGTCTTTAAAATGGTATTGCGCTTCATACTTAAGTCCGGTTTGAAATAGTTGTGCCGTACCCTGGCTGTACCCAAAAGAGGCAATCAGGCTAAATGCCCAAACAAGGTATTTGTAGCGCAGCGATTTACTTGTATGTAACATGCAGTATTTAAAGATATTACAATACTACAACTAATCTATTACTACAAATGTATCACCTCGCCATACGCAGCCGCGGCGGCTTCCATAATAGCCTCGCTCATGGTCGGGTGCGGGTGTACGGCTTTGAGTAATTCATGTCCGGTGGTTTCCAGCTTTCGTGCCACAACCAATTCGGCAATCATCTCGGTTACGTTGTATCCTATAAGGTGTGCGCCGAGCAACTCGCCGTATTTGGCATCGAATATGAGTTTTACAAAGCCGTCTTTTGCGCCTGCTGCCGAGGCTTTACCCGAGGCGGAGTAGGGGAACTTGCCTATTTTTAGTTCATAGCCTGCTTCTTTGGCGCCCTTTTCGGTATATCCCACCGAGGCTATTTCGGGCTGGCAATAGGTGCATCCGGGTATGTTGTTATAGTTAAGGGGTTCGGGGTTCAGTCCGGCCATTTTTTCCACGCAGATAATGCCTTCCGCGCTTGCAACGTGAGCCAGCGCCTGACCTTTTACACAGTCGCCTATGGCATGGTAACCCGGTATGTTGGTCTGGTAAAACTGGTTCACCGCAATCTTGCCCTTATCTGTTATAATGCCCGCCTGTTCAAGCCCTATATTTTCGAGATTGGCGGCAATGCCGACTGCCGATAGCACAATGTCGCATTCTACTACCGACTCACCTTTTTTATCTTTTAGTTTTACCTTGCATCCGGAGCCGGAAACATCCACCGACTCCACCGACACCTCTGTACGAACATCAATGCCAATTTTTGTGAAGGATTTAGCCAATTGCTTTGATACCTCCTCGTCTTCAACCGGAACAATGTTAGGCAGCATCTCCACAAGTGTAATCTTGACTCCCATGGTTGCATAAAAATATGCGAATTCGGAGCCAATAGCACCCGAGCCTATTATCACCATTGACTTAGGCAGTTGCGGCAAAACCATGGCTTCGCGGTAGCCTATTATTTTTTTGCCGTCAATTTTAAACGAAGGCACTTCCCTTGAGCGTGCGCCGACTGCAACGATGATGTTTTTGGCATCATATACGGTTGACGTTTTTTTGTCGTCGGTTACTTCCACTTTTTTACCCGGCATAACTTTCCCTGTTCCTTTTATCACGTCTATTTTGTTCTTACGCATAAGGAACTGTACTCCTTTGCTCATCCCTTCGGCAACGGTACGGCTGCGCTTTACCACTGCCGTGAAATCGGCTTCGGCAGATTTTACGTTTATGCCATAGTCGGCAGCATGTTTCAGGTATTCGAACACCTGCGCGCTTTTGAGCAGCGCCTTGGTGGGAATGCAGCCCCAGTTAAGACAAATGCCTCCAAGTTCCGCCCTTTCCACTATGGCGGTTTTCATACCGAGTTGCGAGGCCCTGATGGCAGCCACATAACCGCCCGGACCGCTTCCTATTATTATTAAATCGTATGCCATGATGTTGATTTATGGTTTTTGATTGTTGTTGCTCCTCAAATAAAGTTCAGTAATCCATTTTGGTAACAGGAGGCTGCGAAAGTACTAAAAATAGCGGTAGTATATATTGCATTCCGGCTGCCTCTCTGATGGCTCAAAAGGGTATGTTATCCGATTGTTGACTAACTTTACATCATCAAAGAGTATGGTCATGCTGCGTTATTCGTCTGTATACCTTATGTATTTCTTGTTTATGGCTGTTGCACCTGCCCGGGCAAAGCAGCTGCCCTCCTCCGACTCCGTGAGTATGCTTCAGGCCCT
>JABEUT010000276.1 GCA_013044305.1 Bacteroidia bacterium | reverse complement strand
TGTACAGGCTTTTAAAAGAGACCGGTGTTTCCGTTATTGCAACGTCCAAAGGCGAAAACCGACTGAAGCGTAAGGATGGATATGTTTTCGAAAACCTCGATATAACCGATGCTGCGGAAGTAATGAAAGTTATGCATAAATATGCCCCGGATGTGGTAATTAATACTGCTGCCATGACGGACGTGGACGGCTGTGAGAGCAAGCCCGAAGAATGCCATAAATTAAATGTGGATGCCGTACACAACCTGATAAACGCAATGAAAGAGCTTACGGGCAAGCCGCACCTGATACACCTCTCCACCGACTTCATCTTCGACGGCAAAAGCGGCCCCTACCGCGAAACAGACATACCTTATCCGCCGAAATCGGTTTACGCCGAATCGAAGTTTGTATCCGAAAAAGCAGTGATGGCATCGGGCATTATGTGGACAATCATTCGCACTGTCCTCGTTTACGGCGTGGTGGACAACATGAGCAGAAGCAACATTGTGCTCGTTGCAAAAAACAACCTGTCCAAAGGCAAGCAGATGAATGTGGTAAACGACCAGTTCAGAACCCCTACCCTTGCCGAAGACCTGGCGGAAGGCTGCGCCCTGGCTGCAATTAACGGCAAAACTGGCATCTACCACATTTCAGGAAAGGACTTTATGAGCATTCTGGAGCTGTTTTACAAGGTAGCCGATTTCTGGAAACTGGACAAGTCGCTGATAAAGCCCGTGAACACCGCTACTCTCGCGCAACCGGCGCAGCGCCCCCTGCGTACCGGCTTCATACTCGACAAGGCCGAAAATGAACTTGGCTACCACCCCCACTCCTTTACCGAAGGGCTTGAAATTGTTGCGCGCCAGCTTGGTGAATGAATAAAGACTCTTACCCTATGCTTATGTACGATACGAGGTTGGGGAGGTTATGTATTGCCCATGAAGGCAGTCTTCCCAAACCATACTCCTGCGGGCTTTCCCCAAGGTCTTTTAAAATTATATTATTTGCTTGAGCGAAAAGAAAGAAAGTATGTAAGCTTTTTACCCCATCCCCTTTATCCCCTTCCCGGCGGGAAGGGACGGAAACATGGGTGGTGCCGCTAAACCCCGCCTTGAAAGGCGGGGCTACCAATATCACACCCCTTCGGGGTTTTAAAACGTCATGGCATTTGCTTTCCGGCATCATTTAATCCGGTTTTTTAGACGATGTAATTTGCGTTAAGAGCTTGTTCGTTTTTCTGTTCTTTGCCTTGATGCAAAGAACCAAAAATCAAGACTGCTAATACTTTACCCATCTGTGGTAAGATAACAATATCACCAAACATTACTTAGGACAGGCTGTAAGCAATATGTGCACTATAAAATTTATGGGGCCTGATAATTCATCTGTGAGTATTCAGGCGTCAAAAAAAGCCAGAGACACATTTTTTTTGTATCTTAGCATTTTGGAATAGAACAGGCTATATCTCAAAAGAATAAGACAAGCGTTACCAACATTACAAAGGAAGGATAAAGGAGTAATAATTTGGTTCACACAAACCCTGTTTTTTCCGTATAACAGTTTTTTTGCAGAAAAACATGCGAAAAATTATTCCTTCCTTAATCCTCTTAACCATTCTGGCAGGCAGCATCGGCGCCGGAGCGCAAAATATTTGCAGCTGCTGGCAGCCTGCCGATACCAATGCCGGCTGGCATGTGGTGCCGTTTGCTTGGGACAGCGACGGGAACTACGCTCCCTCGCCGCCCCTGTATCAGAACGACGACGGCTCCACGGGGCCAATCCTGCTGCCGTTCAAATTCTGTTTCTGGGGAACAATGGAAGATACGGTTTACATCAACAACAACGGGACGGTTTCATTCGGCCAGGCATATTCCACTTACAGCCCGCTCATATTTCCTTCGCTTAACTACTCCATGGTGGCTCCCTTCTGGGCCGATGTGGACACCCGTAACCCCATATCGGGGGTGGTGTATTACAAGCTTACCCCCACCTACCTGATTGTGCAATGGGATACCGTAGGTTATTTTAACATGAACGCCGGCCCCGATTCCAATGACTCCTTTCAGTTAATTATAACCAATGGCACCGACCCCATCGTTCCTGACGGCAACAACGTGGAGTTCTGTTACGGCAAGATGCAATGGACCACCGGTGACGCTTCAGGCGGGATGAACGGATTTGGCGGCAACCCGGCAACGGCAGGCATCAACAAAGGCGACGGGGTGAACTTTTTGCAGCTGGGCTGGTTCGATTCCCCCAATTCAAACTATTTCGGACAATTCCCTCCCGGTCCGAATTATAACGGGGTTTATTGGCTTTCCAATAAAACATTTGCATTCAATGTATGCACCGCCAACAACGCGCTTCCTCCTTTCGTATCGGGCATATCGCCTTGCGATACCGTTAAGCTGTGCGCCAATGATACCGCCAGGCTTGATATCTATTTTTATTCACCCGACAGCAACAACTTATCAAATGCGGGCTTGCTGCCGCCTGCCGTTCCCGGGGTAAGCGTTCTGAACAATTATCCGGGCGCCATAGATTCCATCCTCATACAAATTGTTGGTAGTCCTGCCAATTTCGGCACCCACATCGTACATCTGGCAGGCTGGGTAACCAACCTGAACCCCAGCGATACAAGCTTTGTGAATTTTGTGCTCGAAGTGGACTCCGGCGCCAGCGGCCATATTGCGGCAAGCCGCGATACCATCTGCAAGGGTGCAAGCGTAACCATAAAAATGGATTCCTGCAATGCCACCGCCTACCTGTGGAGCAACGGAGCCACCACCGACAGCATAGTGGTTTCGCCCCTGGTTACCACCACCTATTCCGTTCAGCTTACCAGCGGAACCTGTGTGTCTGACAGACAAAAGACCATTGTGGTGCTAAACAACATCACAGGCGGGTTTACCTCGGCGCCAAACCCTCAATGTATAGGGCAGCCGGTTAATTTTACCAACAACACCGTTGGCGCCAACAGGTATCATTGGAATTTCGGAGATACGGCATCAGGTCCGGCGGATAGTTCAAACCTTCAAAACCCCGTGCACATATTTAATTCCCCCGGCACCTATACTGTTGTCCTTATAGCCACGAACACCGGGGGCTCGTGCAGCCCTGATACCGCAAAGGTTATAGATACCATCATTACAAAACCCCAACCTATTATTACCGGCACTGATTCGGTATGCCCCCTTGCAAAAAATGGAGTACTGAATGCCTCCAACGGCTTTACAAGCTACAAATGGGCTCCCGGCGGTGAATCGTCCCAGAACATCACAGGCTTATCTGCCGGAACCTATACGGTAACGGTTACATTGGCAACCTGCACAGGCGACACCACATTTACTATCCATACCAAGCCCAACCCCACCCCTGTTGCAGGCGCCAGCCCCGATACCCTTTGCAAAGGCGATAGTACCGTATTGGCGGGAGGCGGAGGCGGAACCTATCTCTGGAATCCGGGAATGCAGACATCATCAAGCGTTACCGTTAAACCGGCGAACACCACAACTTATACCCTTACCGTAACAACAAACGGTTGTACCGACAGTACGCGCATAACGGTTTTCATGAACAAAACACCTATAGTAACAAATGCCCAGCCTGCGAACCTATGCCCGGGAGGCAGCGTGCAGCTTGCGGTAAACTCTATGTATGGCGCTACCTATCTGTGGCTGCCCAATACCAATCTGTCATCCGATACGGTTTCCAACCCCTTTGCCAATCCTTCTGTAAATACCACCTATACCGTACTGGTATCCAACGGCCCCTGCAAGGCAATAGGCTATGCAACGGTAAACGTGCTGACCGGAGCAGCGGGTATTGCCGGCAACGACACCACCATAGGCAGTAAAGGTACGGCCAGACTGTTTGTAAAATCGGCGCAGGGCGGACAAAGCTACAAATGGATACCTTCCGGCGGTGTGGCCTGTGATACCTGCCCCAATACAACCGCCAACCCTGCCGCTACACAGAAGTATTACCTGCAAATTACCGACAGCAATGGGTGCACCCTTCTCGATTCGGTTCTTGTTACCGTACTCGACACCTGTGCCACCGTTTTTGTCCCCAATGCCTTTTCTCCCAACGGAAACGGACACAACGAGCTGGAATGCTTATACGGAGGCTGCATACAGTCATTGGATTTTGCTATTTTTGACCGATGGGGCAACAAGGTATTTGAAACAAACGACCCAACGAAGTGCTGGGATGGCACCTACAACGGAGTATTGATGAACACCGGGGAGTTTGTGTATTACCTGAACGCCACCCTGAACAACGGAAAAACCATAAACCAAAAAGGAAATATAACCCTGATAAGGTAAAGAAAATGCGGAAAATAATAATTGCATCACTTCTCGTTAATATATTCTTCGGAATTATAACACTTAAAGCCCAGAACAACTGCAGCTGCTGGCAAACCGTTGATACCAGTTCGGGGTGGCATGTGGTTCCTTTTGCATGGGACAGCGACGGAAACTATGCGCCTTCACCTCCCCTGTACAGGAACGACGACGGCGTAACAAACGCCATTAAGCTGCCCTTCAATTTCTGTTACTGGGGGAAGCCTATAGACTCTGTGTTCATCAATAACAATGGTGATATATCATTTCACCAGGCTTATTCCAGTTACCTGCCTGCCGCCTTCCCTTTGGTAGGCTGGCAGATGATAGCCCCTTTCTGGGCAGATGTGGATACACGCAATGCCCTGTCCGGCGTAGTATATTACAAAATTACGCCTACCTATATGATTGTGCAGTGGGATACCGTAGGATATTTCGGACAACATGCGGACAAGCGTAACTCCTTTCAGGTGATAATTAGCAATGGCAGCGACCCCATTATACCCAACGGGAATAATGTTGAATTGTGCTATGGCACCATGCAATGGACCACCGGAGACGCATCCAACGGGATAAACGGATTTGACGGAAGCCCTGCCGACCCCGCCACAGTAGGAGCCAATGCAGGAGACGGTATAAACTATATTCAATTCGGATTATTCGGGATTCCGGGCAACAGTTACATCGGCCAATACCCTCCGCCGCCATACGACGGCGTTTCGTGGCTTGATACCAAATCATTTATATTCAATGTTTGTAACAACAATACCCCGCCCATTGTTTCAGGCATTTCTCCCTGCGATACTTTAATCGTATGTATGGGCGATACGCTCGACTATCAGATATTGTTTCTTTCTCCGAAACAGAACGACACCGCAAAATCGGGGCTTACCCCTCCGGTGCTGCCGGGTGTAAGCATTATAAGAAATGTGCCGGGCACAACCGATTCAATCCTGCTGCAGATAGTGGGTAACGGGCTTAACTACGGGTATCACATCATAAAATTGTACGGTTATATTTCTAATGTTAATCCCCATGATACTTCCTGGGCACAATTCGTGCTGGAAGTAGATTCAAATGCAGTAGGCAAAATTGTAGCCAGCGCCGACACCATCTGCAAAGGCGACAGCGTGAAGCTGAAAGCCGTTGCCAACGTAAACACCTATTTGTGGAGCAACGGAAAAACCACCGACAGCATAGAGGTAGCACCTTTAGTTACCACCACCTACAGCCTGCATATCGCCAAAGGCAGATGCGATCACGACATACCAATAACCATTGTGGTTGTTAACGGCATTACCGGCAGCTTTACCCCCGCCCCCAACCCACAATGCGTGGGGCAGCAGGTGAACTTTACCAACAATACCGTTGGCGCCAACTCATACCGGTGGAATTTCGGCGACCCGTCTTCCGGTCCTGCTGACAGCTCCGCCCTGCAAAATCCTGTTCATACGTATGACTCGGCAGCCACCTATACAGTAACCCTTATAGCAAAAAATAATGGCGGCTCATGCAATGTAGACACAGTGGTAAAAACGGTAACTATTGTTGCGCCGCCCCAGCCCGTAATAAGCGGCAATGATTCTGTTTGTGCGGGCGGAAACACTGTGCTTACCGCAAGCGGAGGATATGTTAGCTACGCCTGGAACAACGGCGCCACCACCTCTTCAATAAG
>JABEUT010000041.1 GCA_013044305.1 Bacteroidia bacterium | reverse complement strand
GCTCAAAAATACCCTATAATTACTTCGCAAAACAAAATTTAAACAGTTTCTTAGTTCACCTTGCTGTTAAGTTATATTTAATCTGCCGGGATAAGATATAATCGCCTTACCTTAAGGTCAGGGCTATGGTTCTTCAGCACTTAAAGAGTTTATAATTCAAACTGACCCGCTCTGCTCAAACCTATCGCAAGCCGAAGGCGACGGTTAAAAATTTTATCTTTGCGCTCCATGAACCGAATCACCGGTCTTTTCAACATAAAATACCCCATCGTTCAGGCAGGAATGCTTTGGGCAAGCGGCTGGCGCCTTGCTTCGGCGGCCGCCAACAGCGGATGCCTGGGGCTCATAGGCGCAGGCAGCATGTATCCTGATGTGCTGCGCGAACATATTCAAAAATGCAAAGAGGCCACCTCCAACCCCTTCGGGGTGAACATACCCCTGCTCTATCCGCAGATAGATGAAATAATGAACATGATTGTGAAGGAAGGCGTAAAGATAGTTTTCGTATCGGCTGGAAATCCGAAAACCTGGACACCCTTTCTCAAAGACCATGGCATTACGGTGGTGCATGTGGTAGGCAGCGTAAAATTTGCCCAAAAGGCGCATGATGCAGGGGTGGATGCCATAGTGGCGGAGGGCTTTGAGGCGGGCGGGCACAATGCCCGCGAAGAAACCACAACCATGTGTCTGGTGCCTATGGTGCGCCAGATAACAAACCTGCCCCTTATAGCCGCCGGCGGCATAGGCAGCGGCAGGGCAATGCTTGCAGCCATGGCTTTGGGCGCCGAAGGCGTACAGATAGGAACACGGTTTGTAACCTCGGTTGAAGCGTCCTCACACGAAGCCTTCAAGCAATCAGTTATTCATTCGGGCGAAGGAGACACGGTGCTAACACTAAAAAAGCTTACCCCTGTAAGGATATTGAAAAACGAGTTCTACCACAAAGTGCAGGAAGCTGAAGACAGGGGCGCCGGTATCGATGAATTAAAACAGATACTGGGCCGCGCCCGCGCCAAAAAAGGAATGTTCGAAGGCGATTTGCAGGAAGGCGAACTGGAGATAGGACAAGTAGCTGCAGCCATTCGCGAGATAAAACCGGTGAGTAAAATCGTAAATGAAATTATGGAAGAATTCCATAAGGCAAAAAAGGAAATAGCTGCGCTTGATATTCCGGAATAGAGAACTATAAAGAACAAATGCTCAACTATAAGCCTGGGACCTGTCCGGGTAAGACAAGCCGCCAACTGCTAACTTCAAACTAACTATGATAAACTTTGAAAAATTTGTTTTGGACAACGGTCTGAAGGTGATAGTACACACCGACACATCAACCCCTATGGCCTGTGTGAACATACTGTACAACGTAGGCGCGCGCGACGAAAACCCCGAAAGAACGGGCTTTGCGCACCTATTCGAGCATCTTATGTTCGGCGGCTCGGTGAACATACCCGACTTCGACGGGGCTTTGCAACTGGCAGGCGGCGAAAACAACGCCTTTACCAGCAACGACATTACCAACTATTACCTTACCCTTCCGGCAATAAATCTCGATGTGGCTTTCTGGCTGGAATCCGACAGGATGTTGAGCCTTGCCTTTTCCGATAAAAGCCTTGAGGTGCAGCGCAACGTGGTGATAGAAGAGTACAAGCAAAGCTACCTGAACCAGCCCTACGGCGATATCTGGATAGAACTACCCAAGCTGGCTTATAAGGTGCATCCATATATGTGGCCCACCATAGGCAAGAACATCGACCACATTAAATACGCCGTAATGGATGATGTGAAGGCTTTCTTCAAAACATTTTACTGCCCCAATAATGCGGTGCTGGTGGTGAGCGGAAACGTAACTACGGAAACGGTAAAAGCCTTATGCGAAAAATGGTTTGCACCGATACCTCGCGGTAATCCGCCAGTACGAAGGCTGCCCCAGGAGCCGCCGCAAACACAGGCGCGCCTGCTCGAACTTGTTCGCGATGTGCCGGCAACAGCCATTTACAAGGCATACCACATGGGCAAGCGAACCGATCAAAGTTTTTACTCAATGGAGTTGCTTGCCGATATACTTACCGATGGCAATGCTTCGCGTCTTTATACGGAGCTTGTAAAAAAGAAAAAACTGTTCAGCGAGATAAGCGCATTTACCTTCGAATCGCTCGATCCGGGGTTGTTTGTGGTTACCGGCAAACTGTCGGAAGGAGTTAAGACAGAGGCTGCCGACGAAGCTATAAGAAATGAACTGGACAAAGCAGTAAAGCAAGCCGTAACCGAAAATGAACTTGAAAAGGCGCGCAACAAAACAGAGTCTTCGCACATCTTCGGCGAAATGAGCATACTAAACAAGGCCATGAACCTGGCCCTGTTTGAGCTCCTCGGCGATGCCGGCGATGCGAATCGTGAAGTTGAGAAATTCTTTAAGGTTACACCGGAAAGCCTGCTGCACGACACACGGGCGGTGCTGAATGAAGACAATTGCTCCACGCTGTATTATAAATCGAAAAAATGATTGAGGCATGGCGCCGGAAACGGCGCTATGGACGCGGCTATTTTTTATGGAGCAGTTCCGCCGCGGTGTTCAGTGCCGATGCACCGGGCTTGCCCATGCTTATCATGCGGGCAATCTCTTCCACACGCTCATCCGGCGAAAGCCGGCGGAGGCAGGTAAGGGTTTTATTTTTCTTTTCCTCCTTATACACCAGAAAGTGCGTATTGCCTCTGCTTGCAATCTGCGGCAGATGCGTTATCATAATCACCTGTATGGATGCGCTTATGCGCAGCACCAGCTCCGCCACTTTACCGGCAATCTGCCCCGATACGCCGGTATCTATTTCGTCGAAAATAATGGTCGGCAGTTCGGTCAGTTTTGCTATGCGTGATTTTATCACCAGCATCAGCCTAGACAGTTCACCGCCCGAAGCCACCTTTTCCACTTCGCGCAGCGCCATGCCCTTGTTGGCTGAAAAGAGAAAGCTTATCTGGTCGGTGCCGGATGGGGTAAACTCGCCGGAGGGCGACAGTACAATTTTAAACTGTGCATGGGGCATTCCGAGTTCGGCCAGGTCGTCCTGTATGTCTTTTTCAAGCGCCGGAACAATTTTTTTACGTCCTGCGTTCAGTTTGCCGGCCATTTTGCGCACAGCCTCTTCCAGCAGTTCCTTTTCCCTGCCCATTCGCGCCAACTTCTCTCCGAGAGACGAAATACTTTTCAGCCTTCCGGTTACAGTCTGACATACGGCGAGTAGTTCTTCCGCCGTATTCACATGGTGCTTATGGGCCAGGCCGTAAATGGTTTCGAGGCGGGCGGTTAGCTCCGCCGCCTTTCCGGAGTCGTGGTGTATTTTTTCCTCCAGCCCTTCCGCCTCCGCGGCAATATCTTTTATTTCGATGATGCTGCTTTCGAGCCTTTGGGCAATTTCGGCAAGCTGTTTGTTGTATCCCGCCACAGCCTTAATTTTGTTCCTTACCTCCTGCAGCAAGGCAAGGGTATTGTTTTCGCCCCCTGCCAGTATATCGGACGATGCGAGCAGGGTGGTTTTAATTTGTTCGGCATGGGTAAGCAGTTCAAGCTCCGCCTCAATGGTCCTTTCCTCGCCTCCTTTCAGGCCGGCTTCCTCCAGTTCCTTAGCCTGATATTCGAGATAATCCCTCTCTCTGGCCGATTCCTGTTCCTGCACGGTAAGTTCGTCGAGGTTTTTGCATACTTCCTTGTACCTGTAATAGTTCTTCCTGTATTCGTCAAGCAGTGCGCCGTGCCGTGCGTAGGCATCGGCCACCGACATCTGGAACTCCGATTCGTTGAGCGCCAGAGTTTGGTGCTGGGAGTGAATATCAATAAGCCTTGAAGTAAGTTCTTTAAGCTGTGCAAGGGTTACAGGGGTGTCGTTGATGAACGCCCGCGACTTGCCTTCGGGCGACACCTCGCGCCGGATGATGATTTCATCGCCCGTATCAAGTTCATTCTGCATAAGCAGGTCCTTTACGGCAGGCAGGCTGCTCGTGAAGGTTCCTTCCACGATGCACTTTTTGGCTTTGTCGGTTACCAGATCCGTGTCTGCCCTCTGCCCCAGAATAAGAAATAATCCGCCGAGGAGTATGGACTTGCCAGCGCCTGTTTCGCCTGTGATGATGGCAAGGTTGTCGGGAAACACTACATCTATTGTATCAATCAGGGCATAGTTTTGTATGTGAAGGGAGCGTAGCATGGAGCAAATATACGAAAGGGTGGTTTATCGGGCAATGG
>JABEUT010000040.1 GCA_013044305.1 Bacteroidia bacterium | reverse complement strand
CTCTCCATGTTCCGGTAAATAAGAACATTGTATTTGAACTGCGCTCACAGGACGTAATTCACAGCTTCTTCCTTGCCAATGCAAGGTTTAAGCAGGATGTACTGCCGGGCAGGACATTGGTGCGCTGGTTCAATATAACCAAAGAAGGCAAATATGACATCTCATGCACCCAGATATGCGGGGTACTCCACTCCAAGATGAGGAATTTCGTTGTCGCCGAATCGGATGAGGCTTACCGACACTTTACCGATTCGCTGTACGCAGCGCATGCACACAAAATGGCGTCAAAATAATATAACCCGATAAGTATATGGAAATATCAGCTACCCATCCCCAAAGCTTCTGGTCAAAATATGTGTTTTCAACCGACCATAAGGTCATAGGCGCACAGTACACCCTGATGGGATGTATTATGGCCGGAGTCGGCGGATACCTCGCTTACGTATTCAGATACAACCTCGCTTTCCCCAACGCATACATTCCCCTGTTCGGCAGCCTTAGCGCACAGCAGTACAATTCATTTGTTACAATTCATGGCATGATCATGGTTTTCTGGGTAGGTATGCCGGTGCTGCTTTCGGGTTTGGGTAATTTTCTTATTCCTTTAATGATTGGCACTGACGATATGGCGTTTCCTACATTAAATATGCTTTCCTTCTGGATATTTTTATTCAGCGCCATCGTACTTCTTTCCTCATTCTTTGTTCCCGGCGGAGCCTTTGGCGGCGGCTGGACCATGTACCCTCCCCTTTCTGCAGGCGGTTATCTGAACCATAATCCCGAATTCTTTAAGGCTCTGTTTTCGGGAACCAGCATGCTGATACTGGCCGTAGCGCTGGAACTGGTATCCATGCTCATGGGCGGCATCAACTTTCTTGTTACCACCATAAACAAAAGGGCGAAGGGAATGACCATCATGCGTATACCCATAGTAGTATGGTTTATTGATATAGCCGCAGTAATTTTCATGTTCTCGGTGGGGCCACTTGTTGCCGGAGCCTTCATGCTCCTGTTCGACAACGTTCTCGGCACCGGCTTTTTCGACCCTGCGCGCGGCGGCGACCCCATGCTCTGGGAGCACCTTTTCTGGTTCTTCGGCCACCCGGAGGTTTATGTTTTGCTGCTCCCTTCACTGGGCGTACTGGGCGAAGTCTTCCCTGTATTTTCACGAAAGCCCCTTTTCGGATACAAGCCAATAATTTACCTGGCGCTTATTTCGGCGTTTCTTTCGGTGCTGGTTTGGGCGCACCATCAGTTTGTGGCTGGCATCGACCCGCGCATGGCTACCTTTTTCAGCATAGGAACCATACTTATCTCAATACCTTTTGCGGGCATGTTCCTTTCATTTATGGCTACCATGTGGAACGGCACCATAAGGCTTACGGTGCCCATGTTGTGGGCGGTAGGTTTTGTTGGCCTGTTCCTTATAGGCGGATTAACGGGCCTCTATCTTGGTTCCAACACCTTTGATATATATGCCCACGATACCTATTTTGTAATTGCGCACTTCCACTATACTTTATTCCCCGATATATTCTTCGGCTTCTTCGCCGCCGTCTATTTCTGGTTCCCCAAGTTCACAGGCCGCTCGCTCAACAAAACCCTCGGCAAGCTGCATTTCTGGCTCACATTCCTGTTTTTTAACGGCACCTTTTTCCTGTTGTTCTTCAACGGGCTTGCAGGGCAGCACCGCCGTATCAACGATTACTCTTATTTCAGCCTGGTGATGAAGGAACCCTATATTACTTTCGAAAAGATTTGCACCATTTCGGCCATAGCGCTAATTCTTTCGCAGTTCATATTTATATATAATGTAGTTGTCAGTTTTGCCAAGGCAAAGCAGGGTGTAAAAAACCCGTGGGAGTCGGCTACGCTTGAATGGCTTGCCGAATCGCCTCCGCCGCATGGCAACTTCAAAGAATATCCTGTTGTTTATAGGGGCCCGTACGAATACAGCCTGCCGGGTGCTAGCCAGGATTACCTGCCACAGAATATTCAGGAAGAACCAGTTACCAACACAAAAAACTAATTTTTATATGGAAGCAACCCATCCGCAGCATCTTTCACTTAATATTAAAAAAGTACCACAGGGCCGAATGGGCTTGTGGGTGCTTATTGCAGGCGAACTTGTTATCTTCGGCGGGCTTATTGCCTGTTATCTGGAATACCGCCTGCGTTACCCGCAATGGAAGGAAATGGCTGCTCATACCTCCACTTTCATTGGCGCACTTAATACCGTAGTGCTGCTTTGCAGCAGTTACACCATAGTTAGGGCGCACGAGGCGGCACAAAAGGGCAATATCTCCAAAGTGCTTATTTGGATGAGCTGCACCATAGCCGGCGGATTCATGTTCCTGATAGATAAAGGTATTGAATATTACCGCGAAATAAATGAAGGGTTCACCTTTACCAGCCCTGCCCTGCAACAGGCAGGCGACCATGTAGGATCGCTTTTCTGGTCGTTCTACTATATCATGACAGGCCTGCACGGCACGCACGTGCTGGTGGGCATGATTGTAATGTTCATTATTATGATGCAGGTGCGAAAGGGCAAAAACCTCCACCGTGTGGAACTTGCCGGTATGTACTGGCACATGGTAGACCTAATCTGGATATTCCTCTTCCCTCTGCTTTACATAGCCAAATAATATCAACAATCAATAATTATTGCAATGGAAACCATCAATCAGAATAACGACAACATTGTATTTCCCGATGCCGCGCACGAGTACCACGGACATCCGAATTACGGCAGGGTATTGTTCACGCTGCTTGCCTTGCTCTCTCTAAGTCTTGTGATAGGCTATATATTTTCGCCTGCCCTGGCTATTACCTTCATTTTTGCCACTGCGGTCTGGAAAACAGCCCTTGTAATGCGCAACTTTATGCACCTAAAGTACGAACCCCTGTTCCTGTTTATAGTGATAGCCGCAGTTCTGCTCATCCTCTTTGCTTTTTTCATGGGCGTTTATCCCGATATTACGGCGGTTCCGCGCGATGTTACCCTGCCACATTAATACTTCTGCACAATGCAAACCGGCTTTACAGTACCCTTACCGGAAAAGAGAATAGCTTCCAACGGCGTATTCGGAATGATCTTCGTGCTTGCCACCGAGGCTATGTTTTTTGCCGGGCTTATCAGTGCATACATGGTAAACCGCGCCAATGTAATGATGTGGCCTCCGGCAGGGCAGCCCCGCCTGCCGGTTGAAGCTACTGCGCTCAACACCATTGTTTTGCTGGCAAGCGCCTATACCCTATACCGTTTCAGGCAAAAATATATGGCGGACGGTTCGGTTCAGGGCAAATCCACCTCCATGCTTATTACTTCCATAGCTCTGGGAGTAATCTTTCTGGCAGTGCAGGGCAGCGAATGGCTAAGGCTTATCAGTTTCGGGCTTACCACCCATTCGAGCATTTACGGCGCATTCTTTTATACACTTATAGGTTTGCACGGGGTTCATGTTTTAGCCGGAATCCTGATCCTGCTTTACCTGTGGTACACCATAAAGGGCTTAAAGTCGCACGAAGATGCCGGCAACAGGATAGCCGTTTGCAGCATGTACTGGTACTTTGTGGTAGCGGTATGGCCTGTATTGTATTATCTGGTTTATTTGTCGTAACACATGGCAGAAGACAGATCCATAGCAATAACGGGTATAAGGGCCGATATAAAAGCCAAAGTGTCCGACTATCTTCAGCTGATGAAGGTGCGCTTGTCCTTCCTTGTCGTATTTTCTGCAGCCATGGCTTACCTCTGGGCTGTGAACAGGCTGGTGGATCCATTAACCATCTGGCTGCTTTCGTCAGGAGGCTTTTTGGTTACCGGAGCCGCAAATACACTGAATCAGGTTATAGAGCGCGGTTCGGATAAGCTTATGAAACGCACCTGCAACCGCCCTTTGTCATCCGGACGAATGGAGGCGGGCGAGGCATTGATTTTTGCCACGGTTACCGGATTGGCCGGCCTGGCGCTCCTGTCCGAAATAAATCTGACCTGCTCTCTGTTGTGCGCTGCGGCAGCCATCCTGTATGCAGTAGTTTACACGCCGCTGAAGAAAGTAAACTATTTTGCCATTTTACCGGGTGCGGTGGCGGGATCGCTTCCGGTGGTAATCGGGTGCGTGGCTGCCGCCGGAAGATTAACTATGGAGGCGGGCATGCTCTTCGCCCTTCAGTTAATATGGCAATTCCCTCACACATGGTCAATTGCCTGGCTGCTCGACGAGGAGTATAAAAAAGCCGGTATAAGAATGATGCCTGCAGGAGGCACGAACAAAACCTCGGCTGTTATCATACTTATATCCACCTTCCTGATAATACCTGCATGCCTTTTGCTTCACATGTATTGTTCGGCAGGTATCGGTGTAACCTGGCTGATGGTGGCTGCCGGATTCAGTCTTACAATGCTTTCGTACCGGCTTTGCCTCAAGCCCGATCGCAAATCGGCGCTCGGACTCATGTTCGGATCCTTTGCATATCTGCCCTTTGTGCTAATAGTAATTGTTATTGCCAAATTCATTTAACCGCCAATGAAGAAAATACGATATATCCTGTTTCTCGGGGCTGTCTCCCTGCTTCCCCTTTCAGCCCTTGCCTGCCCCTTGTGTCAGGCGGGCGGAACCAAGCGCACACAAAAGGCGTATAATGAAACCACTTTGCTGCTCGCACTGTTGCCTATCACGGGTACCGGAGCCATCCTCTTATGGATGCGCTCCAAACGCAGGCAGATGGAGAGCGGCGGCTAGCCGTCATTTCTTATCACCCCTTGCCTGATGGGAAACTCTTGGTCATAATTAGTGTGCTGCGGCTGCTTTTATCGTACCTTTGTACTGTAATTTATTTGAAGTGGTAAAAGCTGCTAAAACAGATTGTTATAACTGTCCGGTGCGAAAAAGGTCGGTTTTCTCCGAACTAAACCACGAAGCGGTAATGGAACTAAACAGAGCCAAGTCGTGCATGGTGGTAAAAAAGGGCGAAATAATCTTTGAGGAAGGCGCACACCCTCAAGGCCTATTCTGTTTAAGAGACGGCCAGGTAAAAATTGTGCAGGCAGGGGGCGAAGGCAAGGAGCAAATTATACATCTTGCCCGCAACGGCGACATTATGGGCTACAGAGCCATATTGAGCGGCGACACCTACTCCTGTTCAGCCATAGCGCTCGACCGAACATTTTTGTGTTACTTTCCGCGGGCAGCGTTTACCGCCATGGTTGAAGGCAACTCTAAACTAGCCATTAAGCTGATGGAACTGCTCTCCAACGAGCTCAAGGAAGCCGAAAATACCATTACCGATTTTGCACAGAAATCCGTTAAGGAACGTCTGGCACAGGGAATACTTGTACTGAAGGAATTATACGGTACAGAAAAAGACGGCACCATAAACGTTAGCATAACGCGCGAAGAACTCGCAAACCTTATAGGAACGGCACGCGAAACGGCAACGCGCCTGCTCATGGAACTTTGTGAAGAAAAAAACATAGAATTATCGGGAAGGAAAATAAAAATAACCAACCCCGATCAACTTGTTAAAATAGCTCGGTTTTATACCTGACACGGGCATTAGCCACACGGTTGCGACTGAATTTGTCCGTGCCCTGAAAAATGTGATATATGTCATAATTTTTTCTTCCCCCCCTTCATACTTTTACGGCTGAAAGAATAAAATCAACCATCAATTAAAAAAAGCCGTATCTATGAAAATCTACTCCCTGCTTATTGCGTCCGTGCTGGTTACTGCACCTTCTGTACAATCTTTTGCCGATGACCAGGGTCCTACTCTGTTCAAAACCATTTGCGCCACCTGCCATACCATAGGGAAAGGAAAATTGGTAGGCCCCGACCTTAAAGGCGTTGGCGACAGGCACCCCGAAGCATGGCTAATAAAGTGGATAAAAGGTTCGCAGGCAATGGTAAAGGCCGGCGATGCCGATGCGGTAAAACTATTCAAGGACAACAGCATGATTCCCATGCCAGACCAGGCATTAAGTGACGACCAGATAAAATCGCTGCTTGCCTACATTAAGACCGAAGGTTCGGAGGAAGAAGCTGCCGCACCGGCTGCTGCACCGCCTGCCTCCGGAGTAGATCAGGTAACCATTGCCACACAAAAAGCAGCGGCGGATCAGTCAAAAGAATCGGGAGGGCTGCTTACCATGTTCAGCTTTACCGAATATATCCTTATGTTCCTTATGATCATCATGCTCATTATAATATGGGTGCTATCTACCGCAATAAAATCGCTTGCGGAAAAGAGAGTTGAGGATGCGTTAAAGCAGAAGGCATAAAGTAGCTGACCTGCCTTTTCATGCTTATCGGATTCTGGCAACAGGCTTTTGCCGGGGTTCTATTCCTTCCAGGCGACTAATTCTTCGTACAGTTCCTTAATTGGCAAACCCATTACATTGGTGTACGATCCTTCAATACGCTCAATGCCTATAACGCCTATCCATTCCTGAATACCGTAGGATCCCGATTTGTCGTAAGGTTCAAAATTCTTTACATAATAGCTCCTTTCCTCCAGCGAAAGCGGTTTGAAAAAAACATTCGTCAATACATGAAATACCTTCCGCTTTGCTTTTGAGCGCAGGCATACGCCGGTTGCAACAGTGTGCATCCTCCCCGACAATTTGCCCAGCATAGCAATCGCGTCGTCTTTATCCTTCGGCTTAAAGAGGGCTGTTCCTTCATTGCCGCTCCCGTTGCCTTTACCCGGCAGCCATACGATGGTGTCGGCGGTAATCAGCACGGTGTCATCCGGAATATCATTTTCACCAAAAGCTTCCGCTTTTCTTTCAGCTACGTAACGGGCTATCTCCTCGCATTTCAGTGTGGCAGGGTACGATTCATCGGTGTCTCTTATAAGCAGTGTGTAAGCCAATCCCGCCTCTTCAAGAAGTTGCCTGCGCCGTTGCGATTGCGATGCCAGTATTAATTTTTTCATTTGTGATTATTTCAGTGTAAGCGTATTCCCGTTTCCTTTAAAATGTGATTAAATAAAAATAAGAAGCAGATGCCAAAAAGCATCAACCCTTTTTGCCAGGAACTTATATCATGATAGTCCTGCTTCGATGCCGCCCTTATAACCTTAATGCTTAAAGCCACCACCATGATTTCGAAAATTGTGGCAAAAATGAAAAAGAGGAAGGAGCCCGTTCCAGAAAAATGTAACTCGACGCCTGCAAAGAACAGTAAAATTATCAGCATCAGCGCCACTACAATGCCCTTTGTCGCTTTTATGCCCAGGACAGCAGGAATGGTGCGGCGGCCGGCTTCCCTGTCGCCGCGCAAATCTTCGGCATCTTTTATTATTTCCCTTGCAAGGGTTGAGAGAAAAGCAAACAGCGATATGCCGTAAAGAATGCTTATACCTGAAAACAGTGAGGATGTAACAAGAAAGATACAATATCTGTTCATGGCGGCGCTGTATTCTGCCATACCCGATGCAAAAGGCAGGAATCCGATGAACAGGGCTATTGCCAGATTACCGATTAAAACCATGCGTTTAAGCGCCCGCGAATAGAGCCATAAACCCGCGGCATACATTGAGAACATGAAAACTGTCCAAGGTAAGCTGGTAAGCAGCGAAAAAGCAAAACCGGCAAGCAGGCCCAAAATGGTAAGCACGAGGTAAAGCGCAAGGGCAGACTTCGCTGTAACCTGCCTGCCTATAACAACCCTGTCGGGCTTATTAAGCGAATCAATCTGTATGTCGCAATAATCATTGATTACATAACCTCCGGCGGCTATCAGAATAAAGGCAAGAGAGAAAGCGGTGAAAGTACTTTCGGGAATTTGCAGGCATAGTCCGTTCAATTCAAACAAAGGTCGGATAAAAGCAAACCTTACCATGTAGATGGTAAACAAGAGCATCAGCAGGTTAGCCGGGCGGATGAGGCGGAAATAAAATTTAACATTGAACATCAGGCGACAGGTTTAATTAACCGCATCACTAAACTACCCATTCTAAAGGGAGTGTTCAGCTTTTATCATCCTGTCAGGCCTGTGCGGTTGGTCCGCCGAAATTCATCGGTATGGCATTTACCTCGGTATCGTCCACCGTGCCATGCACCTGCTCGTATCTGGTCATGTTTTCCTTCAGGGCCTTGAGCAATCGCTTGGCATGCTGCGGTGTAAGCAATATCCTGCTTTTTACTTTGGCCTTTGGCACTCCGGGCATGATGCGGATAAAGTCAACAATAAATTCCGAATTGGAATGAGTGATGATGGCGAGATTTGAATAAATGCCTTCGGCTACATCTTCGGGCAGTTCAATGTTTATGTTCATCTGCGCCGGTTTGTTCTTATCTTCCATAATATGTTGAATTAAATGCCGTTGATTTGTTAAGGTTTCTGTAAGCGCATGTTGATTGATTGGCAGGCGGTACAGAATGCAAAGGTAATATATAATAATGTAAGCAGTATAGATTGATGGAAATATATACTTCATTACTGAATAATTATGTTCTCACGTTTTTTTGCTTCGCAATTTTATGATTGCTGCACCAAGAAACCGCGTTTCCTGCATATTCCTTCCCGATAGCCATCCGGAAAGGGAGTTTGCAGCGCGAGGACCTGTTCACCCGTCCGGAAACATAAAATGTCAGGTAATATGCACAATTTTAACCCCTTTTTCATTTAATCTTCATTTAAACCCACTTTATTTACCCCACCTTTCATCCACAATCTTTCACGCATCAGAAAAAATATGACAAGCGCTGACAACGAAGCCGAAAACGATGCTGAATTACTTGAAAAATTCCGTAATGAAAGCACCCGGAACTTTGCCTTCCATCAGATTGTAACAAAGTACCAGAAACGGGTTTACTGGCAGGTAAGGCGCCTGGTTATAGACCACGACGATGCGAACGATGTGGTGCAGAACGTATTTGTAAAGGTATGGAAAAACCTCCATAACTTCAAAGAAGCCTCCCGCCTCTACACTTGGTTATACCGCATAGCTGTGAACGAATCGCTTACCTTTATAAAGCAGAAAAAACTACACCTCTTCGTGCCTTTCGAAAAGGTGGAATACGGGCTAAGCCGCAAACTGCACGACGACAACTACTTTAAGGGTGAAGAAGTGGAAAAAAAGCTTCAGCAGGCCATTCTTACCCTGCCCGAAAAGCAACGCATAGTATTCAACCTCAAATACTTTGAGGAAATGAAATACGAGGATATGGCAGAAACACTCGATACCTCGGTGGGAGCATTAAAAGCCTCGTATCACCATGCGGTAAAAAAAATTGAAGAATTTTTGAAGAAAAATTAAACTTTTAGCCTCTGGTATGGTCATAATGATAGAATGCTAAGAAAAAGAAACATACAAGCTGATAAATCCGGTTTACCGGAGCACGATACTTTGGAAAATGCACCCCTGCTGAAGGGCATAGGCAAAAGGAATCCGTTTACCGTTCCGGATGGATATTTCGAAGGGCTCCCTTCGCAAATAATGGCTCAATGCACAAAAGACCAACAGCATATACCCTCCGCCGGGTACAACAAAATACTTCTGTTGTTCAAGCCCCAGTATATATTCGTATCATTCTTAGCCATAGTCAGCATTGCCCTTTTTCTGCGGCACAACTACAACTACCAGACACAAAATTACCAGAGCATGGCTGTGTCAATATCCGACAGCGCCCTGCTGACAGGCGTTCAAAACGATATTGCTTATACCGATATTAGCGATCTGGAGAACATGATGGCAAACCAAAACACCCCTCTTTTTGAAGAACTTCCTGAATCACCACCGGCAGATTCGGCCAACGGGCAAATTATAAACTACCTTATAAACAATAACGTAGATGCTTCCGATATTGAAAGTAACCTTTAACCCAGAGATGAAACCACAACAGATGAAAACCCATTCAGGAATATGCCTAAGGCTTCTGAATAAATTGCTTGCCATAACACGGCCGGAAATTATTGCATGCCTCCTTATGTTTTCCTTGTCATACGCCGGAGCCCAGGACCGCCGAAACAAGTTAGATGCACTGCACACCTCATACATTACCGAAAAACTGAACCTTAGCGATGCCGAAGCAAAAAAATTCTGGCCCGTGTACGACGATTACCGGCAGGATAAGGACAATCTTAAAAAGCAGAAGCAGGATGAAAATGACAAGGTAAAAAACGCCGGAGGCTTCGATAAAATGAGCGACAAGGATGTGCAACAATGGATAGTGAATGAAACGGACATACAGAGCCGGCAGCTCGATCTCGAAAAACAATATCTGGCAAAATTCGAACAGGTGCTGCCCCTGCGCAAGGTTGCCAAATTTTACAACGCCGAAGACGAATTTAAGCTCTTCCTGCTGAAGCAACTGATGAACCGCCGCGACGGTCAGCAACGCAGGCAACCGCAGTTTGTGCCGGAATAACACCGGCCCTTTTTCAAAAAACTGAAAAGTGCCGAACAGGCAGGCGGCCTTCCTTGATTATATCGGCTCCCTGCTTCTTCGCGCCTGCATCTCCCCGCAACCTGTAAAATCCATGTATATATAAATTCTTCCACGAGGTATCTATTGTTTATATTCAGTTTGAATCGACTCCCCCATTGCATCATTCCGGTGAAATAAACGACTAAGCGATTTTAGTTATTTTTGCCCTCACGCTTTATCTCAATCTTCAAATACCTTTTCATGGATATACCAACGATACTCAACCACCTCGGCGAAGAGCACGAACGATATTACAATGCGGTAGCACCGCCCCTCATCCAGTCTTCCAACTTCTGCGTAAAAAACGTGGAGGAGTTGCGTCATGTGCTGCGCAACGAGTTTACAGTACCCTTTTATACCAGAGGCAACAACCCCACGGTTGCCATACTGCGGAAAAAGATTGCAGCCCTTGAAGGCGCCGGCGACGCCCTTGTCTTTGCCAGCGGCACCGCCGCCATAACCGCTTCCGTTATGAGTGTGGTAAAAGGCGGCGACCATGTAGTGTGCGTGCAAAAGCCCTATAGCTGGACCAATGCACTGCTCAACAAATACCTGCCGGATTATGGGGTAAAAACAACGATGGTGGATGCCAGAAAAACCGAAAATATAGAGAACGCCCTTACCCCCGCCACCAAGTTAATCTACCTCGAAAGCCCCAATTCCATAACCTTTGAATTGCAGGATATAGAGGCCGTGGTTCGATTGGCCAAACAGCGTGGCATTACCACAGTTATTGACAACAGCTACTCCTCGCCCCTTTGCCAAAGCCCTTTATCCATGGGGGTAGATCTGGTTCTGCATTCTGCAAGTAAGTACTTCGGCGGGCACAGCGACCTGGTGGCCGGCGTTGTGTGCGGCTCAAAGGAACGCATTGGCAGCATGTTCGCCAAGGAGTTCATGAACCTGGGAGGAATCATATCGCCGCATGACGCCTGGCTGATGCTGCGAAGCATACGCACCCTCGAACTGCGGGTTAATAAATCGGCGGAAGTAACGCAGCAGGTGGTGGATAAACTTGAAAACCATCCTAAGATAGAAAAGATAAACTACCCTTTCGCCAAAAGCAACCCCCAGCTTGCACTTGCCAAAAAGCAAATGAAATGCGGCACAGGCCTGTTCTCACTGCTGCTTAAAGCCGATGAGGCAGGGGTTGAAAGGTTCGTAAACAGCCTTACACGTTTTGTTATAGCCACCTCATGGGGCGGTTACGAATCGCTGGTGTTCCCCTTCTGCGCCATGCCCGAAGCGGCAAGGGCTGTAAGCGGGGTGCCTGCCAACCTTGTACGCCTTTATATCGGTATCGATGAAACGGAATACCTGATGGATGATCTATTGAACGCTCTTGCCAGAATCTAATCTCTCCAGGGCTGCCATATAAAAGCCGTCGGCTCCCGATTCCGACGGGAGTATTTTTCTCTCGCCGACTTTCCTGAAGTTGCCGTATTCACGGGTAAACCTGTCTATCACCCCTTCGTTTTCGGAGGGCAGGATGCTGCATGTGGAATAAATCACTATGCCGCCCGGCTTTACCATGGAGCAATAAGCGATAAGTATTCCGTACTGCTCCCTGCCTATGCGTTCCAACACTTCTGCCGTAAGTTTCCACTTTATATCGGGGTTGCGCCGCAGCGTACCCAGCCCCGAGCACGGCACATCAAGCAAAAGTCTGTCGGCGCTTTTTTCAAGACGTTTTATCACCTTGTCCGTGGTTACAGTACGGGTTTCAATAATGTCCGCCCCTGCCCTTGCTGCCCTCTTACGCAATTCCTTCAGTTTCCACTCATGAATATCGAGGGCTATTATTCTGCCGTTATTATGCATGAGTGCTGCAATATGCAGGGCTTTGCCTCCGCCTCCTGCACAGGCGTCTATTACCCGCATTCCGGGGTTTACATTCATGAAATAAGCCACTTCCTGCGATGAGGTGTCCTGCACTTCGAACAGCCCTTGCCGGAAACTTTCGGAGCTGAAAATATTTTTGCGTTCATCCAGTTGCAGTGCATCCGGGCCGGATGGAAGCCTCGATGTTCCCGTATTTTCCATATTAAGCTTTTCCTGCAGAGCATCAAGATGGGTTTTCAAGGTGTTTACGCGGATTACCACGGGGGCCTCTGTGTTCAGGATGTGTAATTCCCTTTCCCATTGCGCACCCAGCTCCTGCCACCCTCTTTCATCAAGCCAGTCGGGGATGGACTCCCGAATAGCCCTTATCCTGTCTGCTTCTTCCAGCCTTGCATTTACCTGTATCTGCGCTGCCGGCAGAAACTCCTTCCAGGGAGGAAGATTGAACCCTGCCAAAACGAGGTGAATGCCTGCAACCGTCCACAACGACTGCTCATCGGGCGATGGATCTTTACCGCTTATATACCACAGCTTGCGCCACCACCTTACCATTTCGTACACCGTTCGGGCGAGAAACTTCCTGTCGTTTGCCCCCCATTTCGGATTCGATTTCAACAGCTTTCTTACAACCGCATCGGCATATTGCATCTTCCCGCCTCCGGGACTTTCGAAAATCATCTGCAAGGCATTAACAACAGCCTTCACCAGATTATAATGCAGTGCTGCGCTGCGGTATTCTTTAGGCATTAATGGAATGGGTATAAGCGGACTGTCTTTCATGCGGCGCTACTGCCTTATGCCGCATAAGCTGCCGGATTAGAACTTAGCCCTGTTTCTCCGGATGTGGTAGTGGCTGTTGAATATGCCCTTGTAATGCTGACGGTAGAAGTTGCTTCGCCCGCGAATTACGTAGCCGAATGAAAATATGCTGGTAAGATAGCTTTCATGGCGCGATAAGGTGTTGGCCTCACCTGCCCTAACTCCTCTTGTGTTGCCGGGTCCATAGTTGTTGTATGCTACGCCCTGCTGCTCCAGTTGCGCCTGTGCGCTTGGGGAAAGCTGCGGATTGCGGTTTGAAAAATACTGGGCCTCCGGCGACATATTTGCCCATTGGGCTGCCGAGGGGTAGTCGGTTCCAATATCATCAAGATATCGGGAGAATGTGTAATTCCAGCCCAATTCCCATCCTATCCTGTAAATTTTGCTTAATGTGAAATACATGCCTGCACCCATAGGTATGGTGGGAACGAAGAGGCTGTAGCCGTTTTCGCCGCCTGTATGAAGGGGTTCGAGGTAATACCACCCTGTGCCATGTCCGCCCGGAGGATCGCCGTAACCCTGGGGGTTCTGATAAATCATCCCAACGCCTAAAAACAGGTAGGAATTGAATGAGTTGCGGAAGCGGTAGGTATGGCCCAAATCTGAATTTTCATAGAAGGTCCACATTCCTTTCACAGCGAGCGAAACCATGGTGTTCCTGAAGTTCAGGTTCCTGCCCCGCCTTCCTGGATTGGTGGAAAGGCTGTCGGCGCCGGAAATCCTCAACAGGTCAAGGTCCGCTTCAATAAGGAACGGATCTCTTAGCTTGTAGCGCACATACCCGCCGATATCCCAGCGTGTTTCAGGCAGTTTCATGTCAAGAATAAAGGGTTGTGCGGTTTTTTCAAGTCCGCCTATCTTGCCCAGGTAATTGGTCAGACCGACCTGTCCTCCGTAATCCCAATAGTATTGAGAAAACGCAGTAGCGGGAATAAGGAAAGACAGCAGCAGTAAGGGTAAGTATTTCCGCATGGTATC
Organism: Bacteroidia bacterium; assembly: GCA_013044305.1. Classification (GTDB taxonomy): domain Bacteria; phylum Bacteroidota; class Bacteroidia; order JABEUT01; family JABEUT01; genus JABEUT01. The sequence goes on along the minus strand of JABEUT010000040.1, from coordinate 530 downwards.
GGTTTCAGGCTACAAATATATAATCTTTTTTTGAAAATGCCCCGTTTGAAGGTACTTTCTTAGAAAAAACTCCAATTTTTATTATGGCAGGCTAGCAATACTGGTTGTACGCCGCTGTAAGGTTTTCGGCAACCATGGCAGCCGAGTGGCCTTCTATATGATGGCGTTCTACAAAGTGCACCAGCTTGCCGTCTTTAAAAAGGGCTATGGAAGGCGAACTTGGAGGATATGGCAACAGATACTTACGTGCCTGTGCGGTAGCTTCAACATCAAAGCCGGCGAATACGGTGGCGAGATGTGCAGGCTTTTTACTGTTCTCCAGCGACATTAAAATACCGGGTCTGGCTGCACCGGCGGAACAGCCGCAAACGGAGTTAACAACCAAAAGCAACGTGCCGGGCGTACGTATAGCCTTATCTACTGCTACGGGTGTGGTCAGGTCTTCAAAGCCTGATTCTGTGAGTTCGCCCTTCATGGGCTTTACCAATGTTTCGGGATACATATTAATAAGGTTAAATTGTGTTTGATAT
>JABEUT010000039.1 GCA_013044305.1 Bacteroidia bacterium | reverse complement strand
TGTTTTTGGATTTGCCTATATAACCACCATTTTACAGGCATAACCAGACTCTTTTCTTAACGCCATTTTGCCCAAGGTCTTTTTAAATTATATTTTTTGGTTAAGCGAAAGGACAGAGATAATATGAATTTATTTTACCCCATCCCCCAACCCCTGGGCGGGAACATGGGTGGTGCCGCTAACCCCCGCCTTAAAAGGCGGGGCTATTGAAGTTATACCCCTTCGGGGTAATATTTAACCCAATCCAATGAATTCAAACGTCAGGGTCTACCAATATCATACCCCTTCGGGGTTTCAAAACATCGTGGAATTTACTTTCCGGCATTATTTAATCTTCGGGCGCTATGACCTGAATCATAGCAAGAAGGGTGCCATTACTCATTATTTTGTTGAAACGAAAGTGTTCACAGGTCTGCGCCAGGTTCGGTACCATTAAAGCCATACCTCTTGAAAATTCTGCACATCATTTTTATCACCCTGCTGTTCATTGCGCCCATAAAGGCGCAAACGCTGCATGGCCGCATAACCGACTCCGCCGACGGAAAGCCAATTGCAGGGGCTTTAATTTTCATTCCCCGGCTGAATCTTACCTCCGTTTCCGACACAAGCGGCAATTACAGGCTCTCGCCTGTTCCCAGGGGCGCCTGCCTTGTCGAAGCGGAGATGCTCGGATACGCCGCCATAACAAGGCAGATATGGATGAAGGGCGATGTAACGGCGAATTTTTCCTTAGCCGCTTCCGCCTCCAATCAGAGGGAAGTGGTAATAACGGCTTTCGGCAATGCTGCTAACAACAAAAACTGCCCTGTACCGGTCGTCATTGTTCCTCATGAAGCCCTGATGCACGAAAACTTCAGCAATGCCATTGACGCCATTGCGCTGCAACCTGGCGTGGCAGCTTGTTCTTATGGTCCGGGTATTGGAAAGCCTGAAGTGAACGGGCTGGGGGTATATCGTGTAGTAACCGTGTTCGACGGCGTGCCCCAGGAAGATTTCCAGTTCGGAACAGAACATAATGTGATGATAAACCCGTATGCCATATACGATGCCCAGATCATCAGAGGACCCGCTTCATTGCAATATGGGTCGGGGGCTATGGGCGGCGTAATTGATTTCAGAACCTCACCCTTTCCCGAAAACGGGGTGACGGAGGGCAGCATAACAACCGATTATCAAACCAACAACGGACAGGCAGGTGAGTCGCTCAACCTTACAGGCAACAACAGAGGGATTGTATGGGGTTTTACGGCAAGCGGCATGGCGGCGCACTGTTATAACAACCCGGTAAACGGCTATGTGTGGGGCACGGCATACAATAATTATAACGTGCGCGCGGTGGCGGGCATCGAAAAAAAATGGGGTTACAGCCGCCTGTCTTTCAGCACCTACCGACAAATGAACGGGATTGCCGAAGGAACCAGGGACAGCCTTACAGGAAAATTTTCCTACGACATGAACGACAACAACTTTATTGGAGGAAAAGAATATCCCACACAAACCGATTACCTCTCATATAATCCTTGTAACGTATTGTACCAGCAGATTGAACACAACGTGCTCTCGTGGCAGAACGGCATAAACATAGGCAAGGGCCTGCTGCTTGCCGATGTGGCATACACCAGCGACCACCGCGCCGTGTTCGATACCGGAACTGTGGCAAGGCTGAATATGTGGCTGACCGATGTGCCTTACTCGCTGAAATATGAGATTACGGACGCCGCTACGGGCATCAACCTTCAGGAAGGCATAAACGGTTTTTATGAATATATGCGGAATAACAACGAAGCCCCTGCACCCTATTATTCCAAATTTATTATTCCGGATTACAGTTTTTTGGATGCGGGAGCGTTTGCCATTGTTCAGAAAAGTTTCGGCAAACTTACCTTGTGCGGCGGGCTGCGCTATGACACCAGAAACCAAACTGCCGACGGCATGTACGATGTGCATAATAAAACTGCCAGCCAGACACTTGTACCGGAAGGCACAACCGGCGCCAACCAGCTTTTTGCCCCCGCGGCGCAGTCGTTTGGCGGAACCTCGGCAAGCCTTGGCGGAACATACAGCCTGCCCGGAAACAATTACCTGAAACTGAATGTTGCCAAAAGCTACCGCGCCCCGTCTATTCCCGAACTGGAAGAGAACAGGGTGGACCCAAGCCTGAACGAATATGTAATAGGCGACGGAAAGCTGAAAGCCGAAGGCGGCTATGAAGCCGATCTGGTTTTCGGATCCAACGGCAGGAATTTTGATCTTGAAGCCGACGGCTTTTTTAACTATATCAAAAACTTTATTTTTTCAGCAATACTTCCAAGCCTTAAATCGCCGGGAAACGACTCGGTGCACTATATCAACACCAACGGGGTTAATGTGCCATACCCCACCTATAAATATGAAGCGGCTACAGCCGAAATTTCAGGCGTCAGCGGTTATTTTAACATCCACCCGGCAGCGGCGCAGTGGCTTGAGGAAGACAACGGGCTTACCCTTATTTACAGCTATCTGCCGGGCCAGACTCCCCTTACGGAGCACGTGCCTCAAACACCCGCACCCCGCCTTACTTCCCAAGTGAAACTGAAAATGCGAAACCGCCCCAATTCGATTATAAGCAACAGTTTCCTGTCGTTCGGATTAGAAGAGGACTGGGCGCAGAATAACATTTACGGCGCAGCATTCACCGAACTGCCATCTGCCGCCTATATACTCTATAATGCAGGCATAGGAACCGACTTGAGGAATCCGAGAAAGAATAAAACCGTATGCGCCTTCTTCATCAATATAATGAATCTGACCAACGTTGCCTATATCGATCATCTAAGTTATCTGCAATATAATTACCTGGCAGTACTTACGGCAAGCGAGAATGCTGCTCTCGGGCGCGCAGCAAAGCCTACACAAATTCCGGTTCAGGTTACGCAACCCGGAATGGGCATTTATGATATGGGCAGGAATATAGGGTTCAGGCTCATCTTCCCGATAGGTGGCGGCAAGGCAAATAATCTGTAAATTAAAACAGGGGCTTAATCCGGCGTTAAGCCTGCTCTCCGGCTCCTGTATTCTTTTCTTTTACAAGAATGGCGTAGGCTACTACGGCGTAACCGAGCATAAGTATGATGGGCGCCACCACCATCCTGCGGGTGTCGAAGAGGGCTTCGGAGAACTGGTTGGGGTCTTTTGTGCCTCCGCCCGAAAGGGTAATGTAGCCGATAATAAGCAGTACTATGCCTGCAATAAGCAGGGTGTAGTTCTTTTTTGTAAAGGCAAAATGCAGCTTGGGGCGAAGGTCGGCTGCCGCCTTTGTGTCTTTTTTTATTTCGGGTTTTAGAGCCATAGTCGGTAAAGTGGAGGCTCAAAGGTACAAAAAAACAATACAATGACGAACCTGTTACCTTTGCACCATGTTTCGCCACCGCCATATTATACTTCTTCTGTCTCTATGCCTTGCTTCCTGCATAAAGCCCTGGCACAACTTTGAGCATTACACCCCGCCGCCTGCACCCGATTATTCTAAAGATGAGTGCTGGGCTGCCCTGCCCTGGAAGCACAGCACAGCCGACACCGTGCTGCCGGGTACGGGTGTTACAAACTGTCAGGATTCGGCAAAAGCGGATGTGTTCTTTATTTACCCGACGCTTTATTTCGGCTCGCGAAGCTGGAATGCCGACGTATATGATAAAAAGCTGAACCGTAAGATTGAGCAGACCAGCATCGCCCAGCAGGCTAGCGTATTCAACGGCTCCTGCAAAATTTATATCCCGCGGTACAGGCAGGCTACACTCTATGCCTTTCTCGATAAAAAGGATAACGGAGTCAAGGCGCTTAACCTTGCCTACTCCGATGTATCGAGGGCTTTTAAATATTACATGGAACACTTTAATCACGGACGGCCTGTTATCATTGCCGGACACAGCCAGGGCTCCCTGATGGCGTACCGGTTGCTGAAAGAATTTTTCGATACCACCGCCCTTCGCAACAAACTTGTGGCCGCCTATCCTATAGGCTACCGCCTCTGCCGCGACTCGCTCAAAAATATACCGCCCGGCGATTCGGCAACGCAAACGGGCTGCTGCATAACATGGAACAGTGTGCGGTGGGGTGGACTGAAGAACAAAACCATGTCGAAACATTTTTCGGGTATTTGCATCAACCCTTTAAGCTGGAAGGAGGATACCGCCTTTTGCAGCGACTCCCTGAACAAGGGCAGTCTCGTGTATACCTGGGGTTTTAAGATTAAAGGATTAGCTCCTCATATAGCTGGCGCCATGTGCCGCAACGGGGAACTGTGGATTAAGAATTCCCCCAAAGCCCATATTTTTTCCATTAAGGGCAGCTACCATATTTTTGATTACAGCCTGTTCTATATGAACTTAAGGGACAACGTGCGGCAAAGGGTGGAGGCCTATCTTGGCAGACACAGATGATAACCAGCCGGCTGGGGGCATTAGTACCGCAATAATTACGGGATTGTAAAACGGTGTTCAAGGCCCTCCTACCTCTGGTAAGCCCCGAGGGTAGAGGGATAGACCCTGGCGCTGCCGTCGAGGTCGTTGGGGTAATTGCCATAAGCCGCAGAGCCTTGCAGCAGTGCAGGCGATATGGAGCCGTTCACATGGTAGTCGTCGGCCGGCGGTTCGGCTGTGTTGCTAAAAAGCGGATCCTGATTCACCAGTCCCTGGGTTTTGGCGTTGAAGTTGGGGTTGGAGCCGATGTTGGTTTTCAGCTCGCAGTTGTAAAAGGCATACCCGAACGTTCCGCCTTTGGTATCAAGGTTTACCTCGTTGGCTTGGGAGCCATAGACTATGCAGTTATAAAATATTGCGCTGTCCATGCTTCTTGTGTGCAGGTTGTTGCTGTTGTCGAAATAGTAATTGTTAATGTTCAGTAAAGCGGTCTGCCTTTGTGTATAGCTCCAGTAGCTTGCAAAGGTGCATTGGTTGAAGCGGTAGTTGCCTCCTATATTCAGATTAACGCAATAATACTGGCAGTCTTCCACTAGCAGGTTGTCGCCGGTAATATAGGCATCCTGCCCCAGCAGCCCGAATTCGCTCATGCTTTTAATAATGGTGTGGCTTATGTTAAGGGTGGGGGCAAGGTATCCGCTGCCGTTGCTGTCGGCTTCTATCCCTACAATTCCGTTTTTCACCACTGCCCAGTTTACCGTGTTGTTCACGCTTAGCGGCGACAATAATATTTCGCCCCACTGTCCGGGTATGGTCTGGTATGCGGCATCGAGCCTGTCGCCCTGAAATACTACCGGGCTGCCTGCAGCTCCGTTAATGTTTAGCGTGGCTCCGCCGCTTACGTACAGCGTGGCGTTGTTGTGCATGTATATTTTGGTTCCGGGTTCTATAGTGAGGGTGCAGCCGGTGTTCACCACCGCAGAACCCGATATTACCACAGGCAGGGCGCTGGTCCATACGGCGGAGCAGGGTATGAGTGAAAAAGCCGGTCCGGTTGGCGGGAAAACAGTAGGCTTGATGAATATGGCGTTTTGCCCGTATGCTTCGAGGTAAACGCTCTGAAGGTTGCCGTTGGTGGTGAACATAACCGAGTCTTCAACCAAAAAGGGCGTGTTTACCTTGCCGGGATTAACGGTAACCGTTACAAAAACATAGATGCTGTCGTTGGCCGGTATCTGTATGTTGGAAAAGGATGTACCGGGCGTGCCGTCGATATTTATCTTGTAAGGCGAGGCCGCGCCTCCGGCAAGCTTTACCGATGATATATTGATGGGCTGGCTGTGTTTGTTGAGTACCTCGAAGGCCTGTACGGTGGAGCCCGCCGTGGTAAAGACGGTATCGAAGAGTAGGGAGTTTTGCGAAAAGTTAAGTTTGTAGCCGGAGCCGGTAAGCAGGGCGTCCTTTTTGCACGAGGAAAGGATCAATGCAATGAGCAAGGCAAGCGGCAGCAGGCGGACTATTGGTTTAAGCAAACCGGACATGGCTATGGTTAACGCAAAACTGGTGTCTTTAGTATGAAGGCAGTCACGACTTCTTGCGGCGGTTCATTTCGTCTCTTATCCGCGAGGCGTTCTCATAGTCCTCGTGATCCAGCGCTTTTTTAAGCAGCTCGTTCAGCTCTTCGGAGGTTTTGCCTTTAAGGTCTTCGGTAGTGGGCAGCGCTGCTTTCGCCTCTTTTTTTGGGGATATTTCAGTAGCTTCTTTTTCTTTCGGCGCTTCCTCTTCCATAATAATGCCTGCGGAGTTCAGAATGAACTCATAGGTATAAATGGGGCAGTGAAACCTTACCGCAAGGGCAATGGCATCGGAGGTGCGGGCGTCTATCTCCACTTCATTCTGGTCGCGGGCGCATATCAGCTTGGCATAAAAAATTCCTTCCACCAGGTTGTAAATGATTACTTCTTTAAGCGTTATCTCGAAGGTATCGGCAAAGTTCTTGAACAGGTCGTGGGTAAGGGGGCGGCTCGGCTTCATATTCTCCATTTCAATGGCTATGGCCTGGGCCTCGAAGCCGCCAATGATGATGGGGAGCCTGCGCTTGCCCTTATTCTCGTTCAGGATGAGGGCATAGGCGCCGGACTGTGTTTGGCTGTACGACAGACCTATAATCTCTAACTTTATCTTTTTCATTGTACCGTCCTTCGCCTTCCCTAATTTTTTACTTTACACGAAAATAATAATAATTCCGGTTTAGTGGGCCGATTTTAATTGCTTTATGGCTTCGGTCAGTTTGGGCACCACGTCGAAGGCATCGCCAATAATCCCGTAATCGGCTGCCTGAAAGAATGGGGCTTCCTTGTCGGTGTTTATGGCCACCATCACCTTGGATGAGCTAACTCCCGCCAGATGTTGTATGGCGCCCGAAATGCCTATGGCTATATACAGGTTGGGCGCAATGGTTATGCCCGTTTGGCCTACGTGTTCGTGGTGCGGGCGCCAGCCCATATCGGCTACGGGTTTGGAGCAGGCTGTAGCTGCTCCGAGGGCATCGGCGAGGGCTTCCACCATGCCCCAGTTTTCGGGACCTTTCAGTCCTCTTCCGCCCGAAACCACTATCTCCGCTTCGGTAAGCACCACCTTACCCGAGGTTTTCTTTACTTCATTAACGGTGGTATCGGAGGCGGGCAGGGCAGGGTTGAATTCTTCTATCTTGAAATCGGCTGCCTTATGCTCGCCGGCCGCAAAAACGTGGTGGGAATTGGGCGAAAGCGATACTATCTTTACAGGAGAACTTATCTGCACATCGGTGAACCCCTTGCCCGAAAAGCATTTCTTTCTTACAATGAAGGGTTCCGGCGACGAAGGCAGCGATACAGCCCCTGCCGCAAGGCCTGCCTGCAGCTTTACTGCAACGCGCGGAGCCACCGACTTGCCTGTGTAGGTATGCGAGAAAACGATATGTGTGGCGTTTTCCTTTTTTGCAGCATCGGCAATAACTGTGGCATAAATATTGGCGCTGAACGAAGCAAAAGCAGGAGCGATTGCAGACAGCACTTTCGGGCAGCCATAGGCGCCCAGCTTATTAATTTCATCACCCTGTATGTTATGTCCTATAACTACGGCGCAAAGAGGTCCGCCTGTTTTTTGGGCAAGTTCGTAACCGTAGGTAAGGGCCTCCTGTGCGGGCTTTTTAAATTTCCCTTCCCAGTTCTCTGCAAATACAAGTACGCTCATATTGTTGTTGGTATATTATAATTTGAAGTATTCATTTAGTCCGCGGGCGCTGATATCCGGTTTGCCGGCGCAGGCGGTGCATGGTTATATTACTTTGGCTTCGCTGTGAAGCAGGTTCACCAGCTCGGCGGGGTTGGCGGGGTCAATCATTTTGCAGGCTGATTTTGCGGGCGGGCTCTGGTAGGCTACCGACTGAACAGGCTTAAACTGTGTGGCGGGCTCCAAAACCTTCAGGGGTTTGGTGCGTGCGCTCATGATGCCGCGCATATTTGGAATACGGGGTTCGGCAAAATCTTTTTGTGCGCTCACAGCAAAGGGCAGCGATACGGTTACCAGTTCCTTTCCCCCGTCTATCTCTCTTTCCAGGCTGGCCTTGCCGCCGCTTATTTCGAGCTTGGTTGCCACGGCAACAGACGGTATGCCCAAAAATTCGGCTATCATGCCCATTACCTGCCCGCTGTTATAGTCAATAGATTCGCGCCCGGTGAGTATCACGTCGTACTTTTCATTATTGGCATAGTGCGCTATTTCGGCAGCTACAAAAAGGGCGTCCACCGGTTCGGCATTAATTCTTACGGCGTCATCGGCGCCAATTGCCAGGGCTTTGCGGAGCGTGGCGTCAGTGGCTGCCGGGCCAACGTGTATCACAGTTACCGTGCCTCCCTGCGCTTCCTTTATCTCGAGCGCCCTGGTAAGAGCCATTTCGTCGTATGGGTTGATGATGAATTGAACTCCTGCCGTGTTCAGGGCTTTGCCGTCGGGGGTAAAGGCTATGCGTGTGGTGGTATCGGGTACGTGGCTTATGCAAACAAGAAATTTCATGGTTTATCGTTTATATAATATTGGCTTTTGAATTTGGGCAAATGTAGCGAAAATTGAGTGATGTCGGTCTGATGAAAATCATAAGCGCCGGGCGGGGGGATTTTCGTCACGGACTCTATATAAGTCAACAAAAAACTTATTTGTGTTTTGTTCACGCAAAAGTTCATAATTTTACGGTAAGCCAATTATAAGAACCACTTCATTTTTCTATTGAACAATATCAGCCAATGAACTGGAAAGCGGCTACAAACGGATTTAAACAATATATCAGGCTGGAGAAATCCCTCTCGGAGAACACCTGCAATGCCTACCTGCACGATGTGGCTTTGCTGCAAAAATTCCTCGAGGAAAAAGGCTACGCCCTGGCGCCTGAAAAGGTGGAGCTGAAGCATTTGCAGGAATTTCTTGCCTCGGTAAAAGACTGGATGCTGGCGGCACGCAGCCAGAGCAGGATAATATCGGGGATACGTACTTTTTACAAGTACCTGCTAATGGAGGATATGGTGAAAGAAAACCCTGCCGAGCTGCTCGAAATGCCGCGCCTGCCCCTGCGCCTGCCAAACGTATTGTCGGTGGAGGAGATAAACCTGCTTATCGGCGCAATAGACTTAAGTTCTCCGCAGGGGCAGCGCAACAAAGCGATACTCGAAACACTTTACTGCTGCGGACTAAGGGTGTCGGAGCTGGTGAACCTCCGCATTTCGGATATTTCGTTCGACGAGGAGTATGTGAACGTGATAGGCAAGGGCAACAAGCAGAGGCTGGTGCCTCTGGGCGAGTCGGCAAAAAAATTTATTCAACTTTATATGAAGGATGTGCGCCGCCACACGCCTGTAGTAAAGGCTTCAGCCGATGTGCTGTTCCTGAACCGGAGGGGCAACAAAATGACAAGAGTAATGGTTTTTTACATCATACGCAGCCTGGCCAAAAAAACGGGCCTTGCCAAAACAATCAGCCCGCATACCTTCAGGCATTCCTTTGCCACCCACCTTGTGGAAGGCGGCGCCGACCTGCGCGCGGTGCAGGAAATGCTGGGGCACGAAAGCATAACCACAACCGAAATGTACACCCACCTCGACAGGGAATACCTGCGTGATGCGATTTTAAGATTTCATCCGAGACGGTAGGTAAGTGTTTTGCACAAAATAGTATAGTGTACTTTCCTGAAATCCTTTACAATTTGTCTAATCACAACCGTAATTTGCAGTTACATTCATTCAAAGAATTTCTGCTTATTTCTGAATAATAAACTTGCCTTCACCTACTAATTCTCCCGTTTCTGTTAGAACCCTGTAAAGGTATATGCCGCTTGGCTCGCCGCTCAAATCAATGTTTATTGGCTGATGGCTAATAGCTATTGGCTGATTGCTTGAATAAACTCGCTCCCCCAGCATATTATAAATTTCAACTGTATTTTTAATTGCTAATTGCTCATTACTAATTCCTAATTGAATTATTCCGTTATTCGGGTTCGGAAACACTGTTACAACTTCTTTCTTAGTTGCTACTTCATTTATTCCTATTACTTTAGGGTTGACTGTAACTTCCAATTCCGCTTCTGTTGTATCAACAGGAATCTGGTGTGGATGTCCTGAAATTATTTCACGTTTGTATGTTGTAGTAAGGATTGAGAAATTATATAAACCAGGTGTAGCAGGTGAGTTCCAATATAATGTATCTGATATTGGATTAAGAGTTACACCTGGTGGAAGGAAGTATCCGCTTGCATCCCAACAATTGCCAAGTTCAAAAGAAAGGCTATCAGTGCCGGGCTGGACAATTACATCCAAATTAAAATAATACTTTCCTCCAACCGTGCCATAAGTGCAAGCAGGAACATTTGAAATTAAAGGCGATGACATAGTGTCACCTGTAATTACATTTAATATTAATGTATTATATATACTAAAATCCTGTCCGCCGGAATTTGTCATATTAGCTATGTTG
>JABEUT010000275.1 GCA_013044305.1 Bacteroidia bacterium | reverse complement strand
TGTATTCCGCGACAGGAAAACACTGCTCATGCTTTTCGGCGTTCCGGTTGTGCAAATTGTGCTTTTCGGTTTCGCCCTGACCAATGAAATTAAAGATTCCAATATTGTAATAGTGGATAATGCAAAGGATATTGCTTCGCAGCAGATAATTAACAAAATTGCCTCAACAGATTATTTTAAAATAAAGAAAAACCTTGCCAGCGCCAGCCAGATAGATGATGCCTTTAAATCGGGCGATATTAAACTGGCGCTGGTGTTTCCGGTAAATTTTTACAACGACCTTCTGCATACCAATAAAGCAGAGATACAGATAATAGTCGATGCCTCGGATCCAAACACGGCATCGACGCTAAACCAGTATGTAAAAGGCATTATAGCCGATTACCAGTCGCAACTTGCCGAAACGATGGAGGCGCCGGAACAAATTAGCACCGATACCAGAATGCTGTACAATCCGGATTTGAAAGGCGCTCCTAACTTTGTACCCGGGGTTATAGCCATGGTGATGCTGCTTATATGCGTAATGATGACGTCAATCTCCATAGTCCGTGAAAAGGAGTTGGGCACTATGGAGGTGCTGCTCGTTTCACCGTTCAAACCCATTTTTGTAATACTTGCCAAGGCCATACCCTATCTGGCAATATCCATTTTGAACCTTACGATTATCCTTGTGCTAAGCGTGTACCTGCTCGACCTGCCAATAAGGGGCAGCCTTTTGCTGCTATATTCAGTAAGCACGCTGTATATCATAACAAGCCTTGCCCTGGGACTGCTCGTATCTACGGGAGCCAAGACCCAGCAAGGCGCCATGACCCTTTCACTTGTGGGAATGATGCTCCCTACCATGATGCTTAGCGGCTACATTTACCCTATTGAAAATATGCCCTGGATATTGAGGTTTATCTCCAATGCCGTTCCTGCAAAGTGGTATTACATAATTGTGAAAGCGGTTATGCTGAAAGGGCTGGGTTTTCAGTTTATCTGGAAGGAAACACTTATTCTTTTTGGCATGACACTATTCTTCCTTGTACTTAGTTTGCGTAACTTTAAAATACGCCTCGAATGAGAACGCTGAAATTTTTGTTGCAAAAGGAGTTCAGGCAGATATTCCGGAATCCGAACCTGCTGCGGATGATGTTTATGACACCCATCATTCAATTGATCATTTTACCGCAGGCCGCAAATTTTACAATACGGAATATAAATATAGCCTTTGTTGACCTTGACCATTCGGCCTATTCCCAAAGGTTAATGAACAAGGTGCTTTCTTCAGGCTATTTCAGGCTTGCAGGGCTATCGTCCACTTACGATAAGGCGTATAAACTTATAGAAAATGATAAGGCTGATATTGTGGTTGAAATACCCGAAGGGTTCGAGAGCAAACTCAATACCGAGGGAGCGCAGACGCTTTCCGTATCGGTAAACGCAATAAACGGAGTTAAGGCGGCTGTGGGAAGCGGCTATCTGAATAATATCATTCTGGACTTTAATAAAGATATACAGGTAGACTGGGTGCAGCCTGCCACTATGAATCCGATGCCCGAAATAACCACTGTGTCGTCGTACTGGTACAACCCTACCCTATCCTACTACCTATTTATGGTGCCGGGCATACTTGTTCTGCTTGTTACCCTTGTCGGCGGCAACATGACATCGCAGAACATAGTGCGCGAAAAGGAAGTGGGAACAATAGAACAGATTAACGTAACACCCATAAAAAAATATCACTTTATACTCGGAAAGCTTATCCCGTTCTGGATACTGGGTATCATTGTATTCACCATCGGAATGGTAATTGCACGCATACTCTATGGCATTATTCCCCTTGGCAGCGTGCTGCTGCTTTACTTTTTCGTATCGGTTTACCTTATTGCCATCATGGGATTCGGGCTACTTGTTTCCACCTATTCCGACACGCCAATGCAGGCCAATTCGCTTACTTTTTTCTTTGTGCAGATATTCAATATGATGGGCGGCCTGTTCACCCCCATAGACAGTATGCCGGGCTGGGCAAAGTTGATAACAGATATCATTCCGGTTTCCTACTTCATTGAGGTGATGCGAATGATCGTGATTAAGGGCAGTCGCTTTCATGATATCATCCCGCACCTGGTGGCGGTAGCAATAATGGGCATAGTGCTGAACGGCTGGGCAATGCTAAACTACCGCAAAACCACCTGATGCAGTCCAAAGCTTATTTCAGGAAATGCTGAATAAACCGAATGAGGTCTTTTTTATAAACAGGGTGTTCATTGCCAATAATTTCCACCGCGAGGGCGCCTACGCAGTTCCCAACAAAACAGAGCACCTCCGGCGGCACATGCTCATATGCGCATAAGGCGGTTACAGCCAATACTGCATCGCCAGCCCCTACCGAATCCCTTACCGACCTTGCGAAAGCAGGCGCCTTGTACAGTTTATTTTTCTCATAAAGCACAGAGCCGTTCTGTCCGAGGGTAATTTGAATCTGTCCGGCTTTCACCACCTTATTCAGTTTTTTAACCAGTGTTTCCACTTCTGCATAGTTGTCGCCGAAAGGCAGCCGCAATTCCTTTTCGTCAATGGAAATATAGTCTGCCTTACGGTACTTTGTTATATAGTTGAAGCCGTAGTTGTTGCTGTTTGTTTGAGCATTCACTGCCAGGTATTTTGCGCTTGATTCTATGCAGCTGATGATGCCGGGCGTTACAAAACCGTGACCGAAGTCGGCCACAAGCACCAGGTCATATTTGGGTATTTCGGTTTTCAGATAAGCTATTATTTCCTTTTCCAGGGCAGCTTCAATATTGTGGTCGTTCATGAATGTAACTTCAAACAGTTTTACATTCATGTATTTGTCTATATACCTTCTTTTGGTATTGGTAGGGCCGTCTTCCCGTTCGAAAAAGCGCACTCCTACCCCGCGCGATAGGGTTTTATTTATAATGTCCTTCTGCAAATTCTTTTTGCCCAGGCAGGTTACAAGTTTCACCTCCCCGGCAAATTGTTCCAGGTGGTTGGCTACGGCAAGCACTCCGCCGGCAAACACCTCTTCCCTTAAAAACACGCTTGAGATTGTGGGAGATTTTGATGATTTTCCTAAGGGAAGGCAGTAATGGTATTCATCTATTATCGTGTCGCCCACCACCATTATCTTCAACTTGTTCAGCTTCTCAATTTCGGCCACAATTTCATCGGCTCCGTACTTATTTTTCAGCCTGCCTATAAAATCACGTGTATTGGAACTGTGCGGGCTGAAAAAGGCATTGATAAGATGCGAAGAGGAAAAGGTGATCTCCTCGGTGAAATATAACTTTCCGCCTTCCTTTTTTACTGCTTCCTCTTCCTCATAGATGCCTTTAGTAAGGTCCTTTTCCTTTTCCTTGTAATCCTGTCCTTTAATATAAAAATCGGGTTTTATAAGCCTTATCGCTTCGGTTGCGGTTGCCCAGTGGTTCAGGGCTACATAGTCCACCGCATCCAGGGCGGCAATGGATTCCATTCTCAACTGCTCCGGAAACACTGGTCGGCCCGGTCCTTTGTTCACGAAACGATCAGGTGTGATGGTCACGACAAGTATGTCCACTTTTTCTTTGGCCGCCTCAAAATGCTTTATATGGCCGGGGTGGAGCAAGTCGAAGCAACCATGGCATTGTCCGATGGTTTTGTTCTGCTTTTTTAGCTTTTTACTTATTACCGCAAGTTCTTCAAGGCTTACTATCTTGCTTTTCTTCATAGTCGAATTTCAGGCAAAGATAAAAAAGTTTGATTCTTTCAGTTTCCTCAAAGCGCTGGTGCCTGACGGGTGCTGCTAGCTCAAGTACTTAAACCAGTCTTCGGTTGCCTTGGCAATGCTGTCAGGTTCCCACAGCGGGGCGTCTTTCCAGTAATTGATGTTCTCCAGCATAATCTTCACCCCTTCTTGGAAACTTACTTCGGGCTTCCATCCTGTTTTGCGCAGTATTTTGCCCGTATCGGCAAAGGTGCAATCGGGTTCGCCAGGGCGTTTGGGCACATAGGTTACTTTTCCGCCAAGCAGCTCCACCAGCAGGTTTATGCTGTATGTGCTGCCGCTGCCCACGTTCATTATTTCGCCCGCACAATCATTCTTTTCCGCAGTGGCCACGCAGGCGTTCACCACGTCGGTTACGAAGGTAAAATCGCGTGTTTGCTTTCCATCGCCTACCACGGTGTATGGTTTACCGTTCAGCTTTTGGGCTAGAAAAACACCGAATACCGCTCCATAGGTACCCGAAGTTCTTGCCCTGGGACCATACACGTTAAAGAAGCGCAGCGATGTGATGTTCAGCCCATATACCTTATGCCAGTGCATACAGTATTGCTCACCCAGATATTTGGTAAGCGCGTACGGATACTGGGGCGAAATGGCTTCTGTTTCGGGGGTTGGATATTTATCGGGTATGCCGTAGCATGAAGAGGATGCGGAATAAATCACCCGCTTTATATTATAATGACGGCAAGCTTCCAGAACGGCAATGGTGCCGTCTACGTTGGAGTGATGATAGTTCATCGGCCGCTCGATGGATGGCACTATATCGGCGAGTGCGGCAAGGTGGAAGACCCTGTCTGCACCCTGAAAGAGCGGAAGTATGGAGTCATATTGAGCTACATCGGCGCGGTGAAAACGCACTGCCGGGTTGTTCTTATGCTGTTCAATGTTCCTTAGCGAGCCGCTGCTTAAATTGTCTATAACGGCGACATCGTCGCCGGCCTTCACCAGCCGGTCAACCAGATGGCTCCCTATAAAGCCGCATCCTCCCGTAACAATTGATTTCATAAAGGCGTTTTCTATTTTTTATTGTAAAATTCTATGATTGAATCGGCAACATAGCCTACTTCCTCTTTTGTTAATTCGGGGTATACCGGAAGGCTAAGTATGGTTTCTGTTTGTTTTTCGGTTACCGGAAAATCGCCTTTCCTGTATCCAAGATACTTTGCCGCCTCCTGCAGGTGTATGGGTACCGGGTAATGTATTTTTGTCTCTATGCCTTTGGCGGCCAGGTGTTCCTTCAAGGCGTCGCGTTCATCGCACTGTATGATGTAGGTGTGGTAAACGGCCTTTTCGTGGGGTTTCTCCCCGGGCAGGGCAATATGCAGGGACTGTAGTTTGTCATGGTAGAAGCGGGCTATCTCTCTCCGGCGGCCTGTCCATTTGTCAAGATAATCAAGCTTAACATTAAGCAATGCAGCCTGCAAACTATCGAGGCGTGAGTTGTATCCCCAGAACTCGCATTCATCCCTGTTCTTCAGTCCATGGTTGCGCGCTTTCAGCAAATACTTGTAGATGCTTTCGTCATTGGTTGTGATTACACCTCCATCGCCTGCGGCGGCCAGATTCTTCAAGGGGTGCAGGCTGAAGCAGCCGGTAATTCCGAATCCACCGGTTCTTTTCCCCTTGTATTCGGCGCCTACCGCCTGTGCACAATCTTCAATAAGGGCTAACTTATGCTTTTGGGACAGGCTAAGCAGTTCATCCATTGGTGCAGGGCGACCGGTGAGATGGACTGCTATAACCGCTTTTGTTTTTTTGGTAATTGCTTTTTCCACCTTTTCAGGGTCGAGGTTGAAATCGCTTCTTACATCGGCAAAAACAGGAGTGGCTCCAGTCAAAGCAATGGCAGAGGCGGATGCAAGAAATGAGTTTGGGGCTGTAATCACCTCGTCGCCTATCGAAATTCCAAGCGCTTTTAAAGAAAGAATCAGGGCGTCTGTTCCGTTGGCTACTCCAAGGGCGTACCTGGTCTGGCAAAGCTGCGAAAATCTATTTTCGAATTTCGAAACTTCGTCGCCCAGGATAAACTGACCGCTGCCCAGTATTTTGCCTGTTGCTGCCAATAACTCATTCATCAGATTGGCGTGCTGCAAACCTAGATTGATATATGGAACCTTCATACTTAAACCCTGGTTGGTCTTTATTTTTTCAGTTTATATTATTTAGCTTTTGCGTCTGCCTTTTGCCGCTTGATTGCGCTTCTGGTTTCGCACTGCCCTCTATGCCAGGTGAATTTTTTGCATGAGCTTCACATTAAAGTATTTCGGGTCGGTAAGGGAGTCCGGAACATGGCCGGCAAGGAACTCCTTTTTCAGGTCGGCCACCGCATCCTCTATCGTATGGGCGGGTTCAAACCCGAGTTCGCGCTTTATCTTTTGAGATGAAATGTGGTAGGATCGGTGGTCGTTGGTGGGTGTTGTTATTATCTTCACCTTTTCGCCTACAACATCTTTCACCATTTGGGCAATTTCCGAAACGGTATGGTTTTCATATCCTGCATTGAATATCTTGCCTGCAATTTGTGCGGCAGGCAGTTCAAGCAACATACAATAGAGATCGGTCATATCCTCAATATGTATGTTGGGTCGTTTCTGATCGCCACCAAAAACGGTAATTTCGCCTTTGTTAATAGCCAGATTGGTGAGGATATTTACTGTAAGGTCGAGCCTAAGCCTGGGGCTATATCCGCAAACCGTGGCGGGCCGAATGGTAAGGGTGGTGAATGCGGGGCTCTGGTATTTAGCCAGTATGGTTTCACACATAGCCTTGAATTTCGAGTAATCGGTCAGTGGCTCAAGAGGCATCTCCTCATTTACGTCGGGGGCATCCTTTATACCATATACGCTGGATGATGAGGCATAGATAAACCGCTCCACTCCGCTCTCTTTTGATATTTTCACAAGGGGCTCAAAGGCATCTAGGTTAATGGATTTCCCCAGACCGGGGTTAAGCTCGAAGCTGGGGTCGTTGGAAATGCATGCAAGATGAATGACGGCGTTCTGCCCGGCCAATAATTTTTTAAGCAGCGCCTGATCTCTTATATCGCCTTTCACCGCTTTCAGGTGCGGGTGTTTGGGCAATACATCTTCCCCATAAATCATTAAATCGAGCACCGTTACGCTGTGGCCCTTACTAAGTAATTTGGGGACCAACACAGCGCCTACATACCCTGCCCCGCCGGTAACAAAAATATTTTTCATGCTCACCTTCATTTTAATCGTTGAAAAGGTCTGCAAAGATATACAATAATGGCACAGGGACAGGGGCTACTGCTAAACGAACTTTATAGCGGTTGGCAGGCATGTAAGCAAAGGTTTATGAAATAATGATATTTTTGCATCCCCTTTTTTGCCCGGATGGCGGAACAGGTAGACGCGCCGGTCTCAAAAACCGGTTCAGGCAACTGATTGTCGGTTCGATTCCGACTCCGGGTACAAAATGAGTGTGAGTGTGGGAGCGAGAGCGGACACAATCGTACTCATTTTCACTCAATACTCGCTCTGACACTCGCTCAACATAACAATCTATGTTCGATTTCGAAAAATTAGATGTTTATCAAAAAGCAAAATCTTTTAATAAAGAGGTTTTAAAGTATCTTGCAGATACCGATAGCTTAAACAGAACTACCAAAGACCAATTACAAAGAGCTTCCCTGAGTATAATGTTAAATATTGCGGAAGGTTCAAGCAGGTTTAGTAAAGCTGATAGAAAGAACTTCTTTATTATCGCAAGAGGTTCTGCTTTTGAGTGCGTAGCTGTTTTTGATTTCCTGAAGGATGAAGATTTAATGGCTAGAGACTGTAAATTAAACTGTGCTATTTGATAATTATTCAAGGATACCAAGTTTTAGTCTTTTGCCAAATATAATAG
>JABEUT010000274.1 GCA_013044305.1 Bacteroidia bacterium | reverse complement strand
CTGCGGCGAATTGAAATCTGCCATATAATTATCTGAAATACATTTGATTAAAATAGTATTTCTGTTTATTTTTTAGCAACCGGATATTTTGTAACCAGGTTAACAGGCAGCTGCCGGCTTGCAGACTGATTCTGACTATAAGGTATTTACAGCGCCACCGACAGGGTAATGTTTACCTCGCGTGCGGTAAGGTAATTGGGTATGGCATACTGCCTGCCGCTTACATCGCTTATCCAGTTATAGGATATAACATTGTTTGCCTGCAACAGGTTAAAAACTTCCAGACCTACCCAGACAGTCTTCAGGTAGCGTGTAAAACCTTTTTTTACCTGACCTTTTCTGCCCAGCAGCAGGTACGAAAAACCCAAATCCACGCGTTGGTAGAAAGGTGTGCGGAGTGTGTCGGCATAAGGCGGCTTTGCAGGCGGCCCGAAGGGAATGCCGGCGCCGAATATAAGGTTTAAATGAACCTTAAAGTCGGGGAACCTCGGCAGATAGTCCTCGAAAAAAAGGCTTGCCGTAACTTCCTGATCGGTGGGCATGGGTATATAACCTGCGGTATGCTTTGCGCTGTCGGCAACCGTGGTATTGGCGGTAACACCCGGCAGTATCTGCTGCCCGTAGCTGTTGTAATAAAGGTAATAATTTGCATTATTTATTTTATATTTTGCATTCAGCACCGATAGGCTGAACCAGGAGTTCATCCCTTTTACAAAATCGCCGTTAATTTTCATGTCCACGCCCTCGGCATATCCGTGAGCCGTCAAATCGGGGTAGTAATTTATATATACATCGCTTATATTATAGGGTATCACATTCACTAGGTCTTTGTAATATGCTTCAACAACAAATTTAAACGGACGGTTCCATGCCCTGAAGTTCCAGTCGGCCCCTCCTACAAAATGTATCGATTCCTGATCTTTTACCGAAGTGTTCAGGTAGCCGTCGGGTTGTATCAGTTCGCGGTAAAATGGGGGCTGAAAGTAATAGCCCGAGGAGAGGCGGAACAATATGTCCTTTTTCCAATTTGGCTTATATGCGAGGGTGGCGCGGGGACTTACTACCGGTTCATGGTTCAAATCGGAATAATTGCCCCTTACACCGGCGGTTAAGGTAAAAAGCCCGGTATCGGCGGTTTGCCAGTGCCAGATGTTTTCGGCAAAGCCTTCCAGCCGGTCAACATCGAGCATGGCGTTTGCCTTCACCACATTCTGAAGGTTCAGGATGGAGTTGCTGTACGGGAGGGAGTAGCCGGCAGAATCAACCAGGTTCCACTGGCTGGTGGTGCTTGCAAAGTCCTGGCGCTGGTACTCTGCACCCCATAACAGGTTATCAGACCTGCTGAAGGCGTATGAACTGTTGTACTGGAAGCTGTACACCATGCCGCCTATATCGTTGCGCGCGTGGTTAAGGTAAAGACCCTGCCCTATGGCATAGCCTACCTGTCCGTTGTTTTGCAGGGCGCTTATCAGGTAGTCGCCGAGTATATCGAAATTCTGTGTTTCGTTGTCGTTATACGCCGATACGGTGAACTGCATTTTTAGTTTTCCGCCTGCATTATAATTCAATGATGTTGCCCCGGTAATGGTCTGGAACCTGTCGAGCTCCTGTCCGAGGAACTGAACGTTGAAGTTATATGCCTGGCTGATGGTTCCGAAGGAGGTATTTTCGCTTTGCGGCACAAAATTGAACTCATCGAGGGCATAATTGCCCAACACATCCAGTTCCCACTTATCCGACAAGGCGTAGGTCATATAAACCTGTGCGTCGGCGAATCTGGGTTTGTAGCTGCCCTGCACATCGAGCGAGTTGAGCAGGTATTGGTTTGTTTTGTAGCGGATGCCGGCTATATAGGTAAAGCGGTGGCTGGCGTCGGTACCTTCCACGTGCATATCGCCGCCAAGCAGGCTGCCCGATGCCGAAGCTGCAAACGAGGTGGGCTTTTTGTAGGTTACATCGAGCACCGACGACATCTTGTCGCCGTATTTGGCTTCAAACCCTCCGGCCGAAAAATCAACCGACTGCACCATATCCGGATTAATAAAACTCAATCCTTCCTCCTCGCCCTGATTAATGAGCTGCGGGCGGTAAATTTCTATCCCGTTCACATAAACCAGGTTTTCATCGTAGCTGCCGCCTCTAACCGAGTAATCCGACGACAGCTCCGAACGTGTAACCACGCCGGGCTGGGTGGCAAGTATGGCGTTAAAATCGCCTGATGGCATTGGAATATCTTTTACCACTTTCGGGTCGAGGGTATTTACTTCCTGCAGGTTATGCCCCTGTTCCTTTATCACCACCTGGCCCAGGTTGCTGCTTGCCGAACCGCGCATGGTAATTAACAGCTTTAGTTCTTCACCCGGCTTCAACAACACATTTCTTTTTTGCGATATAAAACCGGGATGATAAAAATAGATGTCGGTATTTTTGCCTGCTTCAACCGTACAGCTGAACCTGCCCAGGCTGTCGCTGTACGTGGCTGCCTGCCTGTTTCCCTCCCTGCCTATAAGTACGTCGGCAACGGGCTGCCCGAGGCTGTCCTTAACCACTCCGCTTACAATGGCCTTGTTCTGTGCATGCAGCCAGGTTGTGCCAAACACAAAGTACATAAGGGCTGCATAGGCGGTTATACGTCCGGGTATATGTAAAGCCATGCCTTTACACAGATACAATATATGGTTCTTCCTTGCGGTCATTTGCCGGTTTTCCTTATTCGGGAAAGAGGTATTAACGGTGCAAAGATGAAATTATTGGGGAAACCCGTCTGTATTCCGGCTTACTGTATTTTAAGCGAGCCGTTCTGCAGGGCCTGTATAAATTTTTGCCAGGCGAAGGGATTCAGGAAATTTTCGGGTGGCAGCTGACCTCCATAATAGAGTTTATTGTTCTCTTCCTGCTGCGCATACAGGTAATTGGCCTCGGCGTCCATCGGCAGTCCTGTAATTCCGGCTTTCTTCTGCGCCAGCGCCATGTTTTTTCTTGCCCTTTCCATATTCAGGTCGTGCAGGTTAAGGTTTAAGAAGGCATCCTTAAATTCCTCCTTGGTTGGCCAGGGGTAAACAGTTACCGATTTAAGCATTGCGGTATCTCTTTCCATAAGGTGTATGAGTGCATACCGGTCGGTTACGGTATCGGGTATTATAAGATAGGCGTTTGTTTTGTACCCTACGGCTACAAAATCAATGGTGTCGAGGGGTTTGGCAACAAATGAAAAATACCCGTTGTTGTCGCAAACCGTACCGTAGCCACTGGTTTTTATTATAATGGCGGCAAAGGGTATGGGGCGTAAATTACTTTTGTCAACCACCATACCTGAAAACTGGAGCAACTGCGAATGAACTGTTTTATTTTTTTTGGCGGTGTCTTTGCTGCCGGATTTGTTCTGGCAGTGGCTGCTGAATGATACGCTAAGCAACAATATAAACAGCAGAGGCAGGTATCGTATGGCGCCGTCCGTTACATGGACTGTGGTAGCGCTTTTTTCTTTTTTCATTTAAGTTCTGTCGCGTAGGGTTTAGGGATGTTGTTCAGTTAGTTTTATAAGGCGCCATGAGCTGGAAGACGGGTATTTTTACACGGAACGTGGAACGGTCATCAATGTTTTCCATCAGATAGGTACCCTGCATTTTACCCGCTTCGCTGCCAAGGGGGCAAAAGGAATCGTATTGGTATTCATCTCCCGGATACAGCACGGGCTGCATGGATACCACGCCTTCGCCTTCCACCTCCGACCATCCGGCAAGAGTATCGAAAATGTGCCAGTGGCGCCGCAATAACTTAACCGTAACATTGCTTTTATTTTCGATGGTTATATGATAGGAAAAAACATAATATCCTTTATTGGGGCGGGAATAAAGGGGTTCAAATTCGCATTCAACGCTTATCTTAATGCCACGGGTAACGCTGGTTGAAATGGTATTCATCACTGCCGGATTTATACTGCAAGTATACAAAGAAAAACAGATATTCATTACATCATCCGTCATAAAAATTATGTTAATTCCGGGAAGAAAAAATAAATCATTTGCGGGCATGGCTTCAATTTGCCCTTGCTTTATCCTTTAAAGTTATATATTAACGGGGCCGGCGGACTGTCTTTTATCCCATAATTGCACCGCACCGTAAAATTTGACCCGAATAAGGAACATACACATGGCCGGATTGTATGAACAGGATCCGGAAAGCCGGTTAAACCAAGAGTTTATTTTTCGTAAAAGTGCATAGTTTTAATATACTCCGCAACCTGCGCCGGCATCATATATCGCACATCCTTTTTATCTTTAATGGCTTTGCGGATAAATGAAGATGAAATTTCCATAACGGGGGCCCGGGTATTTATAACCGAAGCATGGTTTTCGAGTTCGGGAGGCACAGGAGTTATCTCCTTTCGCGGATAAGTATAAATAAGGTGTTGACGGAGAATCTGTTCATAGTTCTTCCACTTTTTCAGGGTTGCCAGATTGTCGGTTCCCATAATCAGGCAAAAATCGGTGTTCCTGTATTTTTCTTTCAGGTATGTAAGCGTATGTATGGTGTAAGACGGACGGGGCAGGCCGAATTCAACCTTGCTTGCCTTCAATCTGTTGTCATATTCTATGGATAGCCTTACCATTTGCAGCCTGTGTGTTTCGGAAAGCAAAGTAGCTGCCGGTTTAAGCGGATTTTGAGGCGACACAACAAACCAAACCTCCTTCATATCGGTAAATTCGGCCATATAACCCGCTATCACCAGGTGCCCTATGTGTATTGGGTTGAATGATCCAAAAAAAAGTCCTGTTTTCTTTAACGGCATTTAAGGGGGCGTGTTATATTAACCGGCTCCGCTATCCGGCGTTACATATAATTGCTGCGCCTGCGGCAGAAAAATACTGCTTACCGGTCATTTGTCACCTACAGGCGGACAGTGGCAGCCGCCGCTCTTAAACAGGGAACAGCCCGGGGCGGAAAGAAGCAGCACTGCTGCGACACAAAACAACATTAATTTAAGCTTCCAGTTCATATTGAATGGCAAAGTTAAGATAAACGGCTGAATGATGGTTATCCTATTACCGGAATTTACCGCACCCTGCCTTATCAATGTACCATAAATCGGACCGGAATGGAGGCAGTACCATGGGAATATGCTGCTTTGGGCTATGTATCAAATCGATTGACTGCTATGGCAGCTATGGAAATACTGCATAACCGTAAATTTTCCTACCTTGCACTTTATTACCATTCATAATTTTTTACAATTAATTATTCCCTGCCATGATTACCCTTCCTTTCAACTTAAAAAAATGGATAGACGACAACCGTCACCTGCTTGTGCCGCCTGTTGGTAACAAACAAATCTATAAGGACGCCGAGTTTATTATTATGGCAGTAGGCGGTCCCAATGCACGCAAAGACTATCACTTCAACGAAAGTGAGGAATTCTTTTACCAGCTGGAGGGTGATATTACCTTACGGATTCAGGAAAACGGCAAGGCGCGGAACATACCCCTCAAAGAAGGTGAAATATTCCTGCTTCCGCCGCGTACCCCCCATTCGCCGGTACGCCCTGCCAATACGGTGGGTCTGGTGATTGAACGCCAACGCCATTCCCACGAAAACGACGGGCTGATGTGGTTCTGCGAAAAATGCAACCACCCCCTTTACGAAGAGAAATTTTTCCTTACCAGCATCGAAAAGGATTTTATTCCTGTATTTAAGAGGTTTTACAACTCGAAAGAACTGCGTACCTGCAAAAAATGCGGGCATGAAATGGAAGCCGATAAAAGGTTTGTGGAATAAATTACGCCCTCTGCCAGTAGTTAAAGACAGGTAAAAAATAAGAATAGTGAGCCGTTATGCTTGTTATAGACATACACACCCATATTATTCCTGAACACCTGCCCGATTTTTCGGCTAAGTTCGGCAGCAGCGGCTTTATACGCCTCGAACATCATAAACCCTGCTGCGCGAGGATGATGAAAGGCGACACTTTTTTCCGTGAAATAAAAGATAACTGCTGGAGCGCCGAAAAGAGAATGGAGGAATGCGATACACTGAACGTGCAGATGCAGGTATTGTCTACCATACCGGTAATGTTCAGTTATGCGGCAAAACCGGCGCATTGCCTCGAGGTTTCACGGTTCCTGAACGACCATATAGCGGGCATAGTGGCTAAATACCCCCGCCGTTTTTTCGGGCTTGGCACCCTGCCCATGCAGGATCCCGAAATGGCAATAGCCGAACTGGAACGCTGCAGGAGCATTGGCCTTGCCGGGGTGCAGATTGGTTCGCACGTGAACAGGTGGAACCTGAACCAGCCGGAATTGTTCCCTGTTTTTGAGGCTTGTTCCAGGCTCGACATGGCGCTCTTTGTCCATCCCTGGGATATGATGGGGCAGGACCGTATGCCTGACTACTGGCTCCCCTGGCTGGTGGGTATGCCGGCGGAAACATCGCTCGCCATCTGTTCTATGCTTTTCGGTGGCATATTCGAACGCCTGCCAAACCTGCGCGTAGCCTTCGCCCATGGCGGCGGTTCCTTTCCGTCCACCTTAGGCAGGATAGAACACGGGTATCATTGCCGCCCCGACCTTGTTGCGGTTGATAATAAGGTTAACCCCCGGAGATACGCCGGCAAATTCTGGCTCGATTCGCTGGTACACGACAAAACCATGCTCGATTATATTGTGAACCTTTTCGGCGCCGACCATGTCGCGCTGGGCTCCGACTACCCCTTTCCGCTTGGCGAAACAAAGCCCGGAGAGCTTATAAAAAGCATGGACTACCCCGCAGCCTTAAAGGAAACACTCCTTTCGGGCGCCGCCCTGAAATGGCTCAATAAAAAAGTTGTAGGCTGAACGGAACAGTTTAGAGTATTATGGGTTTAATTTCATCTACAATATTATGAATATAGGAATAGTATGTTACCCAACCTTTGGCGGGAGCGGAGTGGTTGCCACTGAACTGGGCAAGGCTCTTGCTGCCAAAGGGCATTGCGTACACTTTATAAGCTATGCGCTGCCGGTGCGGCTGTCGGCGTTCGAAGAAAATATTACCTACCACGAGGTTACCGTTTCCGATTACCCCTTGTTTGAATATCCGCCTTATGAGCTGGCCCTTGCCAACCAGATAGTGGATGTGGCAAGATATGAAAAACTCGACCTGCTGCACGTGCATTATGCCATACCCCACGCATCGGCAGCCTACCTGGCAAAACAAATGCTTGCAGCCGAAGGCATAAAACTGCCTTTTATAACCACCCTGCACGGAACCGATATAACAATTGTTGGCAAAGACCCTTCATTTGAAGCGGCAATATCATTCGCCATAAACGAATCGGATGCCGTAACGGCAGTGTCGGAAAGCCTGAAGCAGGATACCTATTATTTTTTCAGAAAGGTAAAAAAGGAAATTGCTGTGATACCTAATTTCGTATGCCTTGAACACTATAACCTGCCGGAAGCAGGCAAGCACAGGAAATTTTATGCCACAGGCGCGCAAAAGATTATTGTGCATATCTCCAATTTCAGGAAGGTAAAGAGGGTGGACGATGTGGTACGGATATTTGACCTGGTGCGCAAAAAGATCCCATCGCGCCTGCTGCTGGTGGGAGACGGCCCCGAAAAAACAAATATTGAAAAACAATGCCGCGACCTTGGGGCCTGCTCCGAGATTCAGTTTTTAGGTAAAATTACCGAACCGAACACCATACTCGCCATTGCCGACCTGTTTCTGCTGCCATCCGAAACGGAAAGCTTTGGCCTGGCTGCCCTCGAAGCAATGGCGGCAGGGGTTCCGGTGGTATCAAGCAATAAGGGCGGCCTGCCCGAAATCAACGTGCACGGCTATTCGGGAATGATGAGAAACGTAGGTGATACAGCCGGTATGGCCGATGATGCCCTGTACATTTTAAGCGACGAAAAGAGGCTGGTTAAATTCAAGAATAACGCCAGGAAACAGGCGCAAAAATTTGCTATAGACAAGGTACTGCCACAGTATGAGAAGCTTTACCGGAAGGTGCTTGCAAAGAAACACCGCAAGTAACATACTTCACTCCGCCAATACGTTAATTCCTAATTAAAGTGCTTTTGGTAAAGCACAAAAGCTTCCTTCGATCTTTCGGGCAGGTAATTCATTATGGCTTCGGGATTGGACGGGAGCTCGTTCACTATCTTAAGGTTGTTTTCGTATCCCATGTATTCCATCTTCATGTCTTTTACCAAATCGTGCACGTTGCGCGCCTGAAAGACGCTGGCTTTGCCATAAATCACTTTGCAGCCTTTGGCTTCTACATAATAGGAAGCCCAGATATCGTCCATTCTTCCCACGTGAGGGAACAGAAAATAATCCTTCAGGATTCTTTTACTTAGAAAGGTGTTTTGGGAGTTGAAGGGCGACAGGGCGGATGAGGCGATGGGGAAGCAGGCCTCGTCGAACTTGCAGTCGGGGGCGTGTTCCATGCGGCAAATTGCGTCAATATCGGGA
This sequence comes from Bacteroidia bacterium, assembly GCA_013044305.1. GTDB lineage: Bacteria > Bacteroidota > Bacteroidia > JABEUT01 > JABEUT01 > JABEUT01. The sequence goes on along the minus strand of JABEUT010000274.1, from coordinate 2,966 downwards.
TCTCCGTTCCAGAAATCGGCCTGCACATCGGCTGTCATCTTCTTTTTGGTTTTGCCGGAATAATCTCTCTTCGGCAGCATTTGTAAAGGGAATCCGCGGTGCCAGAGGTGTTTGTAATTGGTTGCACCCACGGGGTCGAAGGCAGCCTGGGCAGTTTGGTAGTAGTTCACTTCCGTTTCGCTGCCCAGCAGCAGGTTTGTGCCCCAGCCCTGGTATGGTATGTTATCATCGTCCACCACGGCAATAATATCGGCTTTCAGGTCGTTTGCCCATAGCAGTCCGAAGTTTCTGCGCTGAATGCAGTTCCAGCCGATGGCGTCGGAGAGGGCTTTGTCGTACTTTTCCTGTGTTTCGGGAGGAACATATATGCCGCGTTGCAGCTTATAGTCTTTCGGGGTCTTCAGGTCGCCAATCACTACCAGCTCCCAGTCGGTCATGGCTTCAAACTTATGTATCGCCTCTGTCGGCGGATTAATGGTGGTGGTAACAATAACTTTCTTCATTATGCCTGTTTACTTGTTTGTGGTTCGTTTATATGCTTTGCCAGTATCTTTTCTTTTGTATAGAACAATGTTTTAATGCCGGTTCTAAAGTAGATAAAATTCCTGAAAAAGGAATTCTGCGATTCTCCTTCCTTCCGTGTCTCCCATTTGGTTGGTATTTCAATCACTTTTGTTCCAAGCCTAAGTGGTTTTATAACGGTTTCGAACAGAAAAGGATGGCGCAGCTCCTCCCATTGTATAGACCTTACCAGTCCGGCGGGAAATATCCTGAAGCCATAGGTCATATCGGAAAGACGGGTGTGGTAGAGGATGGAGAATGTCCGCTGAAACACCCAGTTGAATGCCAGTTTAAGAATATTGTATCCCGCAAATCCCCCTTTGGTCTTCCACCTGGTTGCGGTTACGATAGTTCCGGGATTCGCTCCTGCAAGCTGAATGAACTCGCGAACAAGGTGCGGATCGGTTTCGAGGTCGCTTGCCATCATTACAATATGGCTGCCCCTGCAAATATTGAAGGCGTCCCGTACGGCGCCTCCCAGAAAGGGCAGGGTTTGCTTCAGTACTGTTACCTTATTCTTATACTTCTGCTCCAGTTCTGAAATTACGGCAAGGCTCTGCGGGGTTGTTTTCTGGCATATTACAATTACATATTCGGCAATATCGGCGGAGTTTTCAGTTTCAATGATATCCACAGTTTGTCGCAGCGAAAATGTTTCGTTTATAACGGGTAATATGATACTTGCGGAGCAGGGCATAGAATATGAATTAAAAATTAAGGGGCAATAAAAATATGTAAAATTTAAACAGACGACAAACGTTCTGCCAGCACTTCTGATATTTCCGCGGGCTTATCATACACCATCAGATGGCCGCCCGACTTAACTATATAGTCGGCATTGACCAATTCCACGGGGAATATTTTGTCGTGGGCTCCGTGAATGTGGTAAAGGTTTTGAGCCCTTTTTTTATTGTCCCACCGCGCAATTTTGTCTATGGCCCAGACAAGGAAATTTTTATCGGCCTGACTTATTATTTCTTTAAACAATTTACGCGATTGTTCCGTGGCGGCTCCAAATAACCAATAGGAGAAAGGGTTTGCCGATTTCAGGAGGGGTTTCGGGAAAAAGGGGTTGCCGAAGCCTTGAGCCATCATGCCAAAATATGCAGGGAGCTGGGTACTAACCGCCACGCTCGAAATAATAATGATTTGCCTGGGGTTGAGGATTTTTGATAATTCGGTAGCCACAATACCGCCGAAAGAAACGCCTACCAGACGGAATGGTTTCGTAATATCAATTTGTTTTGAGAGCCTTTTGGTATAGTTCGCCAGGCTTTCGCCGGCAATATGGGGTATCCAACCTATATGTTTAATCTTGATGCTTTGGGGGAGAACGAGGTTGGAAAAAATTCTTTCATCGGCTCCAAGTCCGCTTAAAAAATAGGTCGTCATTATTTCAGCACCACCGTGGTTTCGCCCATTTCGCCGCCGTCGCAGTACAGCTTAATGATGTAGTTTCCGGGAATAAAGCCTGTCTGGCTTGAGCAATATACCACCATGCTTACATCCTGGTTGGTGTAATCGAAATTTTGAAGGGCATCATAATAACCTTTACTGCCTTCAAAGCTGAACTCGCTGGCGTCGTCGCCTGTTTTGGATAGTTCCTTCCCGTCGGGTGTTATTACCCTGAAGTATATATTCTTATTTCCTGATTTGGCAATGCGGTTTGCTGTAACGGTAAAGCCAATTTTAATCTTTTCCACTTTTTTGGCCCTGTCGGTAACCACTTCTTTTTTAAGGAAGTTAAAATGAATGCCTTCCGCTTTAATGTTGGTGGCTCCAAGCAGTGAGCCTGTTTGAACGAGATTCTGCAGCTGGCTTTTTTCTTTGTTCAGCTTAACCGAATTGCTCTTTTCCACCTTAAGCGATTCCACAGCAACATTCCTTTCATTAGTAAGCACATGGTTCAGGGTATTCAGCGAATCAATGGTAACCACGTAGCCCTTCATGATATCGCGCAATGTTTCCGTTTCCTTCTTTAGCTTGGCTATAATATAGGGATCGTTCTTATATTTTTCAGCCTGCTGCATCAAAAGAGTAATGGTATCTTTCTTGCTGTTCAACTCCTGCTGAATGCTTTGATCTGATGTTTTAAGCGAAGCATATTGCGCCTGCAGGTTGATAAGATCGGTAGTAAGCGAGCCTACGCTGTCGGTTTTGGCAACCACGGCTTCCTCTATTACCATGGTGTTTTGCTTCTGTTTCCAGAACTGCCAGCCTAATAACAGCAACAGTAAGGCTAAAATGAAAATAACTATGATGAGCAGCCTGTTTTCCCGATTTTTTTCAGGCGGAACCGTATTTTCCGGTAATTCAGGCGATGGAGTGTACATATTTGATAAATAAAATCGCACAAAGATAATAATTCTCCCAATAAGGGGTAAAATTTATATATCCTTTTATGT